>NZ_MEGP01000027.1:0-40063 GCF_001725555.1 Thiobacillus sp. SCN 63-57
AAGCCCACCATACCCAGGCCAGCCAGCATCATGCCGTAGGTCGAAGCTTCCGGCACAGGCGCTGCGAGGACGTTGCCCGTAAGGTGCAGAGCGTACTGGGTGCCAGCAAAACCACCGACCGGCACGGTTGCCGTGTAATCCAACGTATAGGCGTGGCCATAGACACCGTCCCAATTGAACGCAGCCAGACCATTTCCGTATACACCGCTGCCCGTTGTAGCGCCGTTAACGTCAGCCATGCCGACCTGCCCAACGTTGGTAACGCTCCACGAACCCGTGCTCATGTCAAACGAAGGGGTCGTCGCCCACGCCACATCCCATGCGGACATGTTAACGCCGGTCGACACACCACCGGACGGTGCGACAGCACCCGCCAATGCGCTGTTGAAATAATTGGTACCGGTGTTGGAGTTGAAGCTCCACGTAGCCACTACGGCGTTAGGATCGCCAACGGTAGCACCATAATTGCCGGGGCTGCTGAAACTGCCAATCGTGATGCCGGCGCCCGGTGCCAAGAGGACTTGCTCGCCCTGGGCAATAATGCCATACGGAGACGAGGTATCCATGGCGAACCAGGAACCGGTAGCGAAAGCATTCGGGGCACCATATGCGGTGGTCGATTGTGCGCCAGCGGAAATGGTCAGCACGTCACCCGTCATCAGGTCGCCCACAGCTGCGTGAGCGCTCATAGCGCCCATGATGCCAACACTGCCGATTGCCATGGCAAACATCGTTTTTTTGAAATTCATCTTATAAATCTCCTCATTCATGTAGATAGGTTTCGATCGAACTACAACTACATCCTCCTGCCACACGGTGTAATACTCTTCTTCACCGAATAATGCCCTTAGCGGCGACTCTCACTTAGCAATGCCCATTCCAGCTTTGCGCCATATTTACTTATGGACTTAACAATCAAGCATTTAAGATTTGAATTTAGTTGTTTTTGGTAGGCATCTTGGTAGGTTCGAACTAGGTGTGTAAAAAATTCCGACAAATTTTTTAATCAAGAATGAAAGAAAGCGCTTCACATGACACAAACATATCAGACAAACCAGAAGAAATAAATTGTTCTACTTTTAAATCAAGGCATTAATGAAATGAAGACGGCCAATTATTATGTGTAAAATTTATCGACAAATACGTGTTGATTAGTATTTCTGATATACCAATAAAAGAAATTTGTACGCTATTTCAATCAAACGCTACGTGGAAATCGATCCGAATGCGCTTTCACAGACGGAGACAGACTCGATATATCGCTCGCTGTGCCTGGTAAAGGCAATACACCACTTCGCTTCCAAGCCGGATACCCATTCCTTGAAAGCGCGACCCCATCCGGGGATTCGTGATTTGACCTTGTAAAGACCTTAAGCAGACTAGCCCGAACATCAGAGCGGCACAGCCAGATGGACGTTCGGACCCGAGCCCGCCGGGTACGCTTTCCAGCCTTAGTCGCTAATACGCGTTCTGGTCCCGCCAGACGACGGCGAGCGTCTTGCCGATGATCATGAGATCGAACACCAGTGACCAGTTGCGCATGTAGTCGATGTCGTACTGGACGCGGGCGCGCATCTTGTCGAGGGTTTCGGTTTCGCCGCGCAGGCCGTTGACCTGGGCCCAGCCGGTGATTCGTTGTGCGCAACGGCGTGGGGACGCGGGCCGACGACGCTCATGCGGCCCTGCAGGACGTTGATGAACTGGGGCAGTTCGTCGAGCGAGGTGCGGCGGATGAAAGATCCGAATCGGGTGATGCGGGGGTCGCTGCGGCCGGCCTGCTTGATGGTGTCGCCATCGTCGCAGACACGCATGGAGCGGAATTTGTAGACGAGGATTTCCTGGCCGTCGAGGCCGTAGCGGCGCTGCTTGAAGATGATGGGACCCGGGGACGACAGCTTGACGCCGACGGCCAGGATGAGCAGGACGGGCCAGATCACCAGCAGGATCAGGCTGGCGATGGCGATGTCGCTGATGCGCTTGCCGATGCCACTGACGCCCAGCGTGGGCGATTCGGTGAGCGCCACCACGGGCATGCCGTGGATATGATCGACCCGCGCCTGGATCAGGTCGGATACGAAGATGTCCGGCACGAAATAGACCGACGCGGTGGTATCGCGCAGGGCGTCGAGCAGGTTCAGCGTGCGTGGCTGCGAGGCCATCGGCAAGGTGATGTAGACCAGGTCGATACCATGGCGGTTGACGTATTCGGGGATGTCGGCCAGCCGCCCGAGCAGTTTGGCCGGGTCGGTCAGTTCGGTACGATCGAGCGTGCGGTCGTCGAAAAAGCCGACCACGTCGACACCCAGCGCACTGTCATTGGCAAAACGACCGCGCAGTTCGGTTCCCAGATGCCCGGCCCCCACAATCAGCGCGCGGCGGCGGCCGCCTTCCAGCAGCAGCAGGCGCGGCAGGATCTTGCGCACGATGCGGTGCGCCACCCACATGGCGATAGGGGTGACGAGCATCCACGCCATCACCAGGTCGGGCGGGAAGAAATCGAGATAGCCGGTGGAGTAGCCGAACAGCAGGATCAGGCCGGACAGGAAAAACCACGGCATGACCACTTCGTTCCAGAAGGCCCGCAAGGTGACTTCGGGCCATTTGCCGGGAAAGGTCAGCGTAAAGACGATGAGCGCCAGAATGGGATAAGGCCCATTGAAGGTCTCGCCGAAATAGAGTGCGCAGCCGATCAGCACCAACACGGCCACGAAGGGGTCGAGCAGGATCTTGGTCAGCGATACGACGGAAAGCTGCTGCCGGAACAGCCACTGGTTATGGTTTGTCATTACTCCAAATGCTTCGCGTCGATGCGTGTTTCCCGGGGGTAGACAGGCGTGAAATTCTCAGTCGACCCGCCGGTTAATGCCGGGGCAGGCGCATTATCCAACAAAAGTAACGGGCCAATGTTGCCGGAACTTGAAACTGCCAAGACCATACGCACCATAGGTCCCCGTACTGCTTGCGCGTAAAAAATCCTCAACGAAAACGGCTTCCTTGCGGAAGCCGCGAGTCAGAAGCAACGCAGCAATCAAACGGACAGGCGTGCGTTGCGCCGGGCCATGAAGCCGACGAGCGCAAGACCGGCCAGCATCATGGCATAGGTTTTGGCTTCGGGGACTGCCAGGGCAATGTACCCGTCTGCCGCGTACTTCAGATCGCCCGAAGCCACGCTGTTGCCCATCACGCTGGTGATCGGGTTCAGGAAGCTGGCGTCATATGCGTTGTTCATACGAAGCGTGAAGACCCCGCCACCCGATGCGATCGTTGGGGGCTGGTATACGGCAGCATTGAAACCCGTGACAGCGATTGTGATCTCGGTCAAACCTGAAGTGAAATTGGAATTTGCAATCCCCGTCCCGCCAATGATGTTGCCGGTCAGAATCGCATCGCCATCGGTAAATCCCGTATCCGCATTGAAGCTGCGATTCGGGTTGGTATCCAGATAAATCGCGAAGTTGCCGCCCGTGATGCTGATCGCGCCAGCGGCCGTCACACTCTCGGTAAAACTGGCCACCGCGGTCAATTCATAGGTCGAATTGAGATTGGGCGCTGCCGCTATCGTTCCGGCCAGTTCATGGTTGGTGATGAAGGATTGGTAAAACCCATTGAAATTTGAAACCAGACTCGGTCCCGACCCTGTCGTTCCGGCTGACTTCAGGAGCACGACCCCCGCACCCGCGTCATAGGTATCGAACGGACCCACCACATCCTCATCCCCGCTGCTGCCGGGGGCCTGGGTGTAATCGGCCGTTCCCGCCCAGTTGGATGCCGCCTGGGCCGTTTGTATCCCCATCGCGGACACGGCCAATAGTGCTACTGCCATAACTCGCATGCGCTTCATGACACTCTCCTCCTCCAACATCAAGCTGCAAGGCCATTTCATCGCGTACATGAAATGGAATGGGGGCCAATTTTATTTGTTGTCCATTGTGCCCCCAGCCCTTTACGCAAAATACGTACCATGCCCATGAAAGCTTCGTACCATACTGTTTACCCGATGTTTTTTATCCGGAACCCACCGTTCATTCATTCATTTGGTTTGAAGTGTAAAGAAAACCGACAGCCATGAGATGCCCGATTTCATGCCGATGACATAGCCGGGCTGGGCCTGATCTGCCCCGTCGGCCTGTTCGCATGAAAAAACGGCCCCACGAGGAGGCCGTTTCGCATCAATACAACCAACGCTCAGATCGCGATGCGGCCCTTGCGCCATCCCATGAAGCCTATCAGCGCCAAGCCGGCGATGAACAAGGCATACGCCTGCGGCTCCGGCACGGGCGTCGTTACGATGGCCACGCCCGCAAATTTTTTCTCGATGAAGGCTGCCCCACCGACTGACAGACTGTTGGCCAGCAGGAGGTTTTCGAGGGTGACGCTGACGCCGCTGACGATACCATTCGTTCCGCCCCATCCGGCCGGAATCGCGACGTTTGCGTGCGAGGTCCAGTCGGTGGTCTCGAAATCCGCCAGGCTGGTCATGTCGGTCAGCGGAAGCGACGACTTGATTTTGCTGCTGGCGGCAGGTGTCAGTGGCGACGCCAGATCGCGCACATAGAGTTTGCCACCGACGGCCACGCTGGAGCCTGCGCCGATGTTGTAGTAGTCGCCATCTTCGGTCAGGTTGACCGCCGAGACCTGATAACCAGGATTGGCATTGACCGTGACGTTGAAGGTCTGGCTGGCCGAGGCAAACCCGGTACCGTTGAAAGACTGGGCCTTATAGGTGGTGGGCGTGAAAAACAGCGCATCCCCCGTCACCATGGGAACGCCGAACAGCCCGCTGAGCGCGCTGTCGAACGTGAAGCTGACCGTGGTGCCCACCACGGTAACCGGAACGGCCTGCACAGGCCCGCTCAGCATGGCAGCCGACAACGCCAGTACGGCGGCGGTGCGTTTAAAAAATTTCATGATGCTTCCTCCAATTCGATATTCAACATTGCGGTGTATCTCCCTATCGCTCGTCAGCCTGAGCCGAAACAATGCGCTTTTTTTATGTACGTTTTGTGTATGTTTCATTTAAGGGTGCCCGTACCGCTTTTCCTCCTCCAGCCACCGAACGGGCCGATACCGGGTGGGGAGGTAAAAAAACTGCAAAAAAACATCCGCTTAGCTAGAACGATTAAAGCAATATGCATGCCCGCCGATCATTCACGCCTGCACACCCTTGTTTGCGTGCTGCTTTTCATGGTTGCGGCAGGCGCGCCTGCAATGGCGCAAACCCCATTGTAAAAAACCCCGACAACGTAGCTTGCCGATAGGGATGACTTATCAATCTGCTGCATATGCGGTGTGTCCTTTGGGGCAGGCGGCTAGCCGAACCGCTTTATCCCATCACACGCATTCCCATCTGTCTGACACCGCCCCACCGCCCGACTCACCGCCTTCTCCAGAGAACGTGCCGTGGCGCCTCCGTGCTATGCTGAACGCCATTTCGGGGGAGAGGATGTGTTCAAGATTCTGTTGCTGATCGCGATTGGTTTCATCGTGCTGGCCTTGTTTCGTGCCTACCAGCGTTCGCTCGGCCAGCCGCCCTCATCCGCGCGCGAAAAAACCGTCGAAGACATGGTGAAGTGCGCGCATTGTGGCGTGAACCTGCCGCGCAGCGAGGCCATTTATTCCGGCGGCGATTTCTTCTGTACACCCGAACACCGGCAACTCGGCAAGAGATGAACGCAGCGGCAACGTCGATGCCGCGCCCGACCACGCCGGGCTATTTCGCGTCCCATTGGCGCAGTCTCGATTACTTCAACTTGTATCGCCTGACGCTGGCCGCCGCGCTGGTGTTCAGCGGTCTGTTGTTCAGCACGTCGGATCTGTTCCGCCAGAGCGCAAACGGGCGTTTTCAGAGTTACGCCTTTGCCTATCTGATGATCGCAGCATTGTTCGTGCTGGGTATCCGCGCACGCTGGCCGGGATTCCAGATCCAGCTCACCGCCCACATCACGGCCGATATCGTGCTGTTCATGCTGATGATGTCGACCAGCGAGCAACTGGCAAGCGGTTTGGGCCTGCTGCTGGCGATTTCCATTGCTTCCGGCGGGCTGGTCGGAAGCGGACGCCTGACCCTGCTCTATGCCGCCATGGCATCGATCGCCGTTCTGCTGCAGCACGGCTTCAGCATTCTGGGCGGCGGCCAGGGGATGGACAGTTTTTTCCAGGTCGGTTTGCTATGCGCAGGATATTTCGCCATCGGCTTGCTGGCGCATGCACTGACCCTGCGCGCGCTCCGGTCGGAAAGACTGGCGCAGCAGCAGGCAGGCGAACTGGCCCTGCTGAACCGCATCAATGCCGTGGCCATCGAAAACTCGCCCGACGGCCTATTGGCTATACGCGGCGACGGCATCATACGACACGCCAGCCCGCGCGCATTGGCACTGCTCGGTATCACGGCAGCGGCGGTCCCGGGCATCACCCGCCTGGAAGACTGCTCGCCCGAGCTGGCGCGTATGTCGCAGCAGATGCAGCCCGGAACAACGTTCACCTTGAACACCGCGGCCGCACAGTTGCGGGTGCGCTGCATCCCGCTGGAAACACCGGACGACAGCCGCGTGCTGGTGCTGGAAGATCAAAGCCAGGCCGAACAGGCGGCCCAGCGGCTCAAACTGGCTGCGCTGGGACGGCTCACCGCCAACATCGCACACGAAATCCGCAACCCGCTGTCGGCCATCAGCCATGCCGCGCAACTGTTGGGGGAGGAAACGCACGATACCGCCCAGATCCGATTGACCGGGATCATCGAGAACAATGCACGGCGGCTCGATCGTCTGGTGGAAGAGGTGTTGACGCTCAATCGGCGCGACCGGCTTCATCCGGTCAGCTTCGATGCCGCTGCGCTCGGCCTATTGGTCGACGAACTGCGTCAGACTGAAGAAATCCCGGCAGACGCCGTCATAATCGACATGCCCGACAGCCTGCATTTCCAGTTCGACTCCGACCATCTACGCCAGATCGTGTGGAATCTCATGCGCAACGCCTGGCGTTTCAGCCGCAAGCAGGCGGGCAGCCTCCGCATCGGCGCACAGATGCAGGGCAGCAACATGCAGATCGAGATCGGTGACGACGGACCCGGCGTGGCGTCGGAACACCAGGACAAGCTTTTCGAGCCCTTTTTCACCACGGATGCGCAGGGTACCGGATTGGGCCTGTTCCTGGCGCGCGAACTGGCCGAGGCCAACCATGCGGCGCTGAGCTACGTTCCCGGCAATGGCGGCGCGCGCTTTCGCCTCGCCCTGCGCGGAGGCGAGTGATCATGGCGGCCTCTCCACGCATTCTGCTGGTTGACGACGAGCCCGACCTGCTCGATCTGATGGAATTGACCCTGGTCAAGATGGGACTGGAAACCGATCGCGCCGTCAGCGTTGCCGAGGCGCAGGCCCGACTGCGGCAGACACATTACGATCTCTGCCTGACCGATATGCGACTGACCGATGGCGAAGGGCTGGACGTGATTGCCTGCGCCAGCGCACTGGCCCTGCCGGTTCCGGTGGCGGTCATCACGGCCTACGGCAATGCCGGCAACGCCGTCGCCGCACTGAAAGCGGGCGCATTCGATTATCTGGCCAAACCGGTGGCGCTCGACCAGCTGCGCACCCTGGTCAAATCCGCGCTGGCGATTCCCGAATCCGCGCAGGCAGACGATCCGACCCGCGAACTGATCGGTCAATCGGCCGTCATGCAGGACATCCGTGCACGCATTGCCAAACTCGCACGGACCCAGGCGCCAGTGCATATCGCAGGCGAATCGGGCAGCGGCAAGGAACTTGCGGCACGCCTGATCCATCGTCTCGGCAACCGGTCCGGCAAGCCCTTCGTCGCGGTCAACTGCGGCGCGATTCCCGAAACACTGATGGAAAGCGAATTTTTCGGCTATCGAAAAGGCGCGTTCACGGGGGCTGACGCCGACCGCGACGGCTTCTTTCAGGCAGCCAACGGCGGCACCCTGTTTCTCGACGAGGTGGCCGATCTGCCGTTGTCGATGCAGGTGAAGCTGCTGCGCGTGCTGCAGGAAAAAAAGGTACGCAAGGTCGGTGCCACGGCCGAGGAGCCCATCGACGTCCGCATCGTGAGCGCCACGCACCAGGATTTGTCCGCGCTCGTGGAAACGGGCCGCTTTCGCCAGGATCTGTATTACCGGTTGAATGTGATCGATCTCGTCATGCCGAGCTTGCGCGACCGCGCCAAGGATATCCCGGAAATGGCGCGTTTTCTGCTCGACAAACTGGGGGGAGCCGACGTCGAACTGGATCGCGATGCGGAAAAGGCGCTCTGCGCCTATGCTTTCCCCGGCAATGTGCGTGAGCTGGAAAACACGCTGGAGCGGGCGCTGGCGCTATGCGAAGGTCGGCATATCAACGCCGCCGACCTCAACCTGGTGCCTGCCCTGCCAGCTGCCGGCGCCGCGCCCGGCAGCAAATATCCTCTGCAGGACTATCTCGACCAGATGGAACGCACCGCCATCCTTGAAGCACTGGAACAGACGCGCTACAACAAGACTGCCGCTGCCCGCCTGCTCGGCGTCACCTTCCGCAGCCTGCGCTACCGGCTCGAACGGCTGGGAATCGAATAGGGTATGTCGAGCCATCTCGGTACACGTTAAAAGACCCGCGCTCGGCGGGTCTTTTAACGTGTCATGTGGTGCCGCTTGTCGGATTCGAACTGACGACCTACCGCTTACAAGGCGGTTGCTCTACCAACTGAGCTAAAGCGGCGACGGGCGACATTATAGCGATGCCGCGCGCCCGATTGAGCGATTACTTGACGACTTTGAGCGAGGGTTTGCCTCTGGGTGGTGCGGACGATTCGTCCGGCACGGGCGGCGGTGTCTGCTCGGGTGGCTCGGGTGCATCGACCGGCTCGAAATGCAGACCTTGTCCATTCTCGCGCGCGAAAATCGCTGCCACCCGGTCTACCGGTATGGATATTTCATGCGAGACACCACCGAAGCGCGCGGAAAACTGGATCCAGTCGTTGTCCATCGTCAGATTCCGGGTTGCGCCGGCGCTGACGTTCAGCACGATCTGGCCGTCCTTGACGAAACCGGGCGGCACGCGCGTACGCGCATCGACCGCCACCAGCAACTGCGGGGTATAACCCGAGTCCACGCACCATTCGTACAGTGCGCGGATCAGGTACGGCTTGGTTGAAATCTCGGCCACCCGCCCTGCCCGCTTACTTGCGCAGCGCCTTTTCGGTGGGCGTCAGCGCATTGATGAAGGCGGGACGGCTGAACAGGCGTTCGCGATACTTGAGCACCGGTGCGGCCACTTTGGGCAGCTCAATGCCGTAGTGCTCGAGGCGCCAAAGCAGTGGGGCGATCGCCACATCCAGCATGGAGAACTCGTCGTTCATCAGGTACTTCTGCTTGGTGAGGATGGGCGTGAGCTGCGACAGGCTGTCGCGGATTTCCTGGCGCGCCTTGTCCGATGCCTTGCCGAGGCTATGCTCGAGCGTATTGACGTGGGTGAACAGGTCGTGCTCGAAATTGAACAGCACCAGGCGGGCACGGGCACGCATGACCGGATCCGGCGGCATCAGTTGCGGATGGGGAAAACGCTCGTCAATGTATTCGTTGATGATGTTGGATTCGGTCAGGATCAGGTCGCGCTCGACCAGCACCGGCATCTTGCCGCTCGGGCTGATGCTGGCAATTTCTTCCGGCTTGTTGTGCATGTCCACATCGATGACTTCGAAATCCATGTCCTTTTCGAACAGGACGATGCGGCAGCGATGGCTGTAAGGATCGGTACTGCCGGAATACAGGGTCATCATGGCGGGGGCTCCCTCTCGTGTTGCAAGTATTGCGTGTGTTTAAGGCTTAAAACGCCAACAGCCGGACACAGTCCGGCTGTTGGCGAACGGCTAGACCAGATTCAGTGAACGTCTTTCCAGAACTCTTTCTTCAGGTAATAGGCCACCACGAAGAAGAACGCCAGGAAGGCCAGCACGAACAGTCCGAGCTGTTTCCGTTCGAGTTGTGCGGGCTCGCCCATCCACGTCAGGTAGTTGACCAGATCGCCGACCATGGCGTCGTATTCGGCCAGGGTCACGCTACCGGGCTTGGCCAGTTCGAGGCGCTCGATCACTTCATGCTCGCCTTCCTTCTTCATGACCGGAACCATTTCACCCTGCAGGCTCCACAGCACGTGCGGCATCGCCACCTTGGGGAACACGACGTTGTTCCAGCCGGTAGGGCGCGTGTCGTCACGATAGAAGCTGCGCAGATAGGTATACAGCCAGTCGGAGCCGCGTGCGCGGGCGATCACGCTGAGGTCGGGCGGAGCGGAGCCGAACCAGTTCTTGGCCTCTTTCTTGTCCATGCCAACCGTCATGGTCTCACCGGGCTTTTCGGCCGCGAACATCAGATTTTCCTTGATCTGATCTTCGGTCAGCCCAAGATCCTCCATGCGCGAGTAACGCATGGAGACAGCGCTGTGGCAATTGAGGCAATAGTTCACGAACATGCGTGCGCCGCGTTGGAGGGATGCCTGGTCGGACAGGTTGACGGGCGCCTTGTCCAGACTTGGTCCTTCCTCGGAGGCGAAAGCGATGACAGGCACCGCGATCAACAGGAGAATAAAATTCTTCAAGCGTTTCATTTTAGCCAGTCACCCTTTCCGGTTCCGGTTTGGTTTTGTCAATCGAGGTATACCAGGGCATCAACAGGAAAAACAGGAAGTAAATCACTGAGAAGGTCTGGGCAATAATCGTCGCCACCGGAGAGGGCGGCAGCAGGCCAAGGTAGCCGAGGCCCACGAAGGACACGATGAACAGGGCCAGCATGAGCTTGTAGATCGGGCCGCGGTAGCGAATCGACTTGACCTTGCCGCGATCCAGCCAGGGCAGGAAGAAGATCAGCACGATCGACATGCCCATTGCCACGACGCCGGGGAACTGGGAGCCGAACATCGGCGGCACTGCGCGCAGAATGGCGTAGAACGGCGTGAAGTACCACAGCGGCGCGATATGCGGCGGAGTCTTCAGCGGGTCGGCCGGGATGAAGTTGTTGGACTCCAGGAAGTAGCCGCCCATCGTGGGACCGAAGAACACGATTGCCGAGAAGACCATCAGGAAGACGATCACGCCGACGATGTCCTTCACCGTGTAATACGGGTGGAAGGGGATGCCGTCGAGCGGGATACCGTTGGCGTCCTTCTTCTTCTTGATCTCGATGCCGTCCGGGTTGTTGGAGCCGACTTCATGCAGCGCCACCAGGTGCACCGCCACCAGCGCGATCAGCACCAGCGGCAGGGCAATGACGTGGAAGGCGAAGAAACGGTTCAGGGTGGCGTCCGAAATCACGTAGTCGCCGCGAATCCAGATCGACAGATCGTTACCAATGAAAGGCACGGCGGAGAACAGGTTGACGATCACCTGCGCGCCCCAGTAGGACATCTGACCCCACGGCAGCAGGTAACCAAGGAAGGCTTCGGCCATCAGCGCCAGATAGATCAGCACGCCGAAGATCCAGATCAGTTCGCGCGGCTTGCGGTAGGAACCGTACATCAGGCCGCGGAACATGTGCAGGTAGACGACGACGAAGAACATCGAGGCGCCGGTCGAGTGCATGTAGCGGATCAGCCAGCCCCAGTCGACGTCGCGCATGATGTACTCGACGGACGCAAAGGCGAGGCCCGAGTCCGGCTTGTAGTTCATGGTGAGGAAAATGCCGGTGACGATCTGCATCACCAGCACCAGCAGCGCTAGCGAGCCGAAGAAATACCAGAAGTTGAAGTTCTTGGGCGCATAGTACTCGGACAGATGCGCCTTGTAGGTGGCGGTGAGGGGAAAGCGGTCATCGACCCAACCCATCATTTTTTGCAGGGCAGACATTCTTTTAGGCTCCTTTTGCGTCCACACCGATCTGTATCTTGCCGGCACTGAGGTATTGATGAGGCGGGATCACCAGATTGGTCGGGGCCGGCACGTTCTTGAACACACGGGCCGCCAGGTCGAAACGCGAACCGTGGCAGGGGCAGAAGAAGCCGCCCGGCCAGTCGGCGCCGAGATCGGCGGCACCGACTTCCTTGCGATAGGTAGGCGAGCAGCCAAGGTGGGTGCAGATGCCCACGGCCACCAGGAATTCCGGCTTGATCGAGCGCGTGGCATTCTTGCAGTACTCAGGTTGCTGAGGCTGCTCGCTGTTGGGGTCGACCAGTTTGTCGTTATGCTTGCCCAGCAGGTCGAGCATTTCCTTGGTTCGATTGACGACCCACACCGGTTTGCCGCGCCATTCAGCCGTCAACAGCATACCGGGCTCAATCTTGCTGATATCCACCTCAACCGGTGCGCCTGCAGCCTTGGCGCGCGCGCTCGGCAGCATGCTCATCACCAGCGGCACAGCCACCCCCGCCACGGCGACCCCTCCAACGGCGCTGGTCGCGGCGATCAGGAATTTTCGTTTACGTGTGTCCACTTTTTGCCCATCGGCTTCCTGGCTCATGTTTCCCTAACCTGAACGTGTTGCGATAAAACCGGCATTCTAACCAAATTGCCGCCCTCACCGGAAGCCCGTCGCAGCAAAGACGCAATCGCCGCCCACGCTGGGCTATAATCGTCCAGCCGTAAAATTACGCCAAGTCTCTGAATTTAATCGAAATGCATATACGCAAACTCTGGTTGCTCTTCGCTCAAACCACCACGGTGGCACTTGGCGTATTGTTCATCATTGCCCTGTTCAAACCCGATCTTCTGCGCTGGCAGACACAAGCACCGAGCCTGACCATCCAGCAAGCTGCACAACCCGCCAACCGTACGCTCACCCCCATCGAGTCCTTTGCCCCGGCGGCACAAAAAGTGATTCCGGCGGTGGTCAACGTCTTCACGCAGCAAAAAGTCAGCAGCCCGGCGCACCCTGCCCTGCAGGATCCGATTTTCCGGTACTTTTTTGGCGACCGGCTGGATGCGCGCCCGCGCGAAGTATCCAATCTGGGATCGGGCGTGATCATCAGTCCAAACGGCTACATCCTCACCAATCAGCACGTTGTCGAAGCCGCCGACGAAATCCAGGTGGCCTTGGCCAACGGCAAGACCGTACCCGCCCGCGTGGTCGGTTCCGATCCGGAGACCGATCTGGCGGTGCTGAAAATCGATGCCAACGACCTGCCTGCGATCACCTTTGCCGAACCCGACAGCCTCAAGGTGGGCGACTGGGTGCTGGCAGTCGGCAATCCGTTCGGCGTCGGCCAGACCGTCACTGCCGGAATCGTCAGTGCGCTCGGACGCACTCATCTGGGCATCAACACTTTCGAGAATTTCATTCAGACTGACGCCGCAATCAACCCCGGCAACTCGGGCGGCGCGCTGGTCGATGCATCCGGCAACCTGGTCGGGATCAACAGCGCGATCTATTCGCGTACCGGCGGTTCGCAGGGCATCGGCTTTGCCATTCCGGTCAGCATCGCCCGCAAGGTGATGGAACAGATCATCAAATCCGGAAGCGTGACGCGTGGCTGGGTCGGCGTCGAGGTACAGGACCTGAGTCCAGAACTGGCTGAATCGTTCAGTCTGAAAAGCGCGGAAGGCGCATTGATCGCCGGCGTGCTGAAAGGGGGGCCTGCCGACGTCGGCGGCATCCGCCCGGGCGACATCCTGCTGGCCGTCAATGGTCACGTGGTGGCCGACTCCGCATCGCTGCTCAATCTGATCGCCGCGCTGAAACCGGGCGAAGACGCACAACTGACCGTCGCGCGCAAACAGCAGACCTTGAATCTGAAAATCCAGGTCGGCCGGCGCCCCATGCAGCGCACGGTGGAATCGACGCCAGCGCCCGAGCCCGAGATCAACTAGTCCGGCTGGAGATGCGCCAGCACGCGCACGCGCGTGGGATAGGCGTACGGGTCCTGCTCCATGGCCGGTAGGCGCCACCGCGCAGCACGGCGCGCCTGCTGATTCAAAACGGGATCCTGCACACGCAGGCTGGCCAGGATGAGCACGTCGGAGGGCGAATACAGTGCACCGTCGTCCAGCACCGGCTCGGCCTGCAAGGTCGCCAGCAAGGGCTGCGCCTCACGCTTCCAGCCCTCCGCATGCCAGAACAAGCGCCAGGCGGTCTGGGCAAGCTGCCGGGCCCGTTCGCGCGATTGTGCGTTGCCCGTGGCATCGGCATGGTCGAGCAGACCCTGCACCACATAGGCGTAATCCTCCAGCTCCGCATCCGGCAGGACCTGGCCATGCGCCATCGCTTTCACCAGCCGGCCGTCCCTGGCCAGCCGCGTCAAGAGGAAACAAGCGGTCGGCCTCCCGGCGGTAGCCCGGATCGAGCCGGCTGGCCTGGCTGAACGCCGACAACGCGAGACCGTTCAGGCCGGCATTCAGTTTGTCGTCCTTGGGCAGGCTGCGCCCCCGTCTCAAGGGATACAGGATGCGCGCCGCCTCGGCCAGCAAGGGCCGTTCGTCCGCCGTTGGGGAGACATATTCCGCAGGCAGATAACCCGCTTCAAGGCTGCGCGGCACATCGAGGCGCCACACCCGGCGCACGGCAGCATAGACCTCCGGAGGCAGTCGCCGCTGCAGTTCGTCGGGCTCCCACAGATAGGTGGCCCCTTCCCGGCCGGCCGCGTCGACCGCCGACGTGCTGCTATAGAAACCGCCGTTGGCATCCCCCAACTCGTCCCGCATGAAGCCGAGCGTCCCGCGGGCAATCTCGCGATAGCGCGGCCGATCCAGTAGTGTCGCCGCGCGCTGGTACAGCATGGCCAAGTGTGCATTGTCGTAGAGCATCTTTTCAAAATGCGGCGTATCCCAGCCGGGGTCGACGGTATAGCGGAAGAAGCCGCCGCCGATGTGATCCCGCATGCCACGCACAGCCATCTGGTCGAACGTCAGGCGCAGAAAATCGGCCAGTCCGGCGTCAGGGTGCTGCGCCTGTCGATCCAGCAAGGCACTCAATTGCGGCGCCATGGGAAATTTGCTGACCTGGCCAAAACCACCGTGCAGGGTGTCGGCCTCCTGCCACACGCCCGCCATGAACCGTTCCCAGGCCTTCGCACTACGCGCCGCGGTCAGCGGCGCATCCGCGGGTCGCGCACCTCGCGGCGGCGCGGCCAACGCGGCCAGACGGCGAATGTCGGCCTGCTCGGAGGCCCAGCGTGCGGAGAGCTGGGTCAGCAAGGTTTGGAACCCGTCGGGGGGCACATACAAGACGACGAAGGCGGGATAGCCTTCCGGCGTCACGAAGGCATTCAGGGGCCAGCCCGCGGCGCCCTGCAGGCGTGCGGAAAATGTTTGCAGGGCGTCGTCGAGTCCGGTGTTGAGTTCACGATCAACCTTGACGGGGATGAAATCGCGGTTGAGCAAGGCCGCAATGTGCGGGTTCCTATAGCTTTCGCGCTGCATGACATGACACCAGTGGCAGGCGAAATAGCCGACTGAAACGAACAGCAGCTTGTTTTCCCGTCGCGCACGCGCGATCGTGGCGGCGTTCCATTCCTGCCAGGCCACGGGATCGTGGCCATGCAGGGCGAGATAGGGTGACGGATGATCGGCAAGCTGGTTGACCAGCGGGGCCGCGCTGGCCGGAACCGGCAGCAGCAGAATCAGCAGCAGGGTGAAACGAGCAGGCCTGCGCTCAAACCCGGACATAGGTCCAGCCTTGCTGGAGCCGGGTGACGATTTCCTTGAGGGCGGTCGGCGCGGTCTGGGTGGCCGGCAGCAGCACAACCTTTTCGCCGTCGCTGCGGAGCCGGGCAATGGACTGACCGCACGCCACCCAGTGCAGGTTGTTGGCGTGGCGCTGCGTCATGCGCGCGATACGCTCGGCGTAAGGACTATGGCCTGCGCGCAGCAGATCAAGCCCGTGGCTGTTGGCAATGATCTCGAGTTGCATGGTGCGCCCCTGCCGGTCCGCGGCGTCAAGCAGGCGTTCGGCCTGGTCCAGCACTGCCAGCATCTTGGCTGGCGCCGAGCTGTCGATATGCAGGAGAACCCGATTCGGGTCTGCCGCATGCGTCAGGCTGACCACCTGAAAGCCCGCCTGGGCGGCCACGGGCACCTTGGCCACCGCCTGCGATTCCGTGCCACGCAACGCCCAGCCGGCACTGAGGCCCGCAAACACCGCCAGGCAGGCGAAAGCACAGCGCTGCAAGAACTGGCGCCGCGGCGTGGCACGTGCATTCCGTCCCTCCGCAACAGGCGGCTCGACATAGGCCAGCCGCACCATGGTTTGCAAACTGCGCAGGGCACACACACGTTGCGCCAGGTCCTTGTCATCGCGCATCCGCGCAATCAGTCTTTCACTTTCGGCCACGTCGAGCTCACCATCGACAAAGGCGTGCAGGGTTTCATCCGAAACGGCGGGGTTCATTTCACTCTCCTCAACAGCGGCTTTGTCGTGGGCCGCTGCATGGCTGTATCCAGCAAGTTTTTCAGGTTTGCGCGCGCGCGCGACAGACGACTCATCACGGTACCGACCGGTATATCCAGAATGTCAGCCACCTCGGCATAGCCGAATTCCTCCAGGTCCACCAGCGTCAGCACCTGGCGTTGCCCCATGGGCAGGCATGCCACCGCCGACCGTACCGAGGCGATCACCTGCTCCCGGTTGCAGCTAGCCTCCGGGGTATCGGCACTGGACTCGAGCTCGTCCTGCCAGTCCTCGACGTCCTCGAAGTCGCGCCGGCGGCGCAGATGGTCGAGCCAGCAGTGATTCATGATCGACACCATCCAGGCCTTCAAGGCCGCCTCATCGCGCAACTGGGCACGTCGTGTCCAGGCCTTGGACAGGGTTTCCTGCACCAGGTCGTCGGCCAGCGCCGTGTCGTGACACCAGGCATAGGCAATCCGGTAGAGCACCGGGCGTTGCGCCTCGATGCCGGGGCGGAAAGGGCCGAACAGGAAGCGGCTGATCATAAGCATATTTTGTAGACGCGGAAGGTAGTCCATTTATTCCATAAATAAACATGCGGCGAAATGGAATAAGCGTGCCACTTGGCACGTCTTCTAAATACCGGTGCCGATAAAGCCGGTTTATCAAGAGGAGACACATCATGACACGCACCTTGACCCCGTTGCTGGCCGCCCTGCTGCTGGCAACCGCCCCCATGGCTCACGCCGCCCAACCCGCCGAGGCGGCTGCACCAGCCGCTGCAGCCTCCGATGCGATAAAAGTGGTGTACCACATCAACGACGCCTCCGTTGCCCGCGCCGCTATGCGCAATGTCGACAACGAACTCAACGCCGACCCGAACACCAAGATCGTCGTCGTGACCCACGGAAAGGGCATCGATTTTCTGCTCAATGACGCCAAGGACGACAAGGGCGCCTTCGAACCCCAGGTCGCTGCGCTGAAGAATCGCGGCGTCGATTTCCGCGTCTGCAACAACACCCTGCACTCCCGCCATCTGGGCCCTGACGCCGTCATCATGGAAGCCAGCGTGGTGCCGTCCGGCGTTGCCGAGACCGCCCGTCTGCAAGCGAAGGAGGGCTATGTCTATATGAAGCCCTGACCATCCAACAATAGATCGATCTGCCGTCCCGTCGGGACGGCCAATTAAAAGAACCAAGGGGGGACATTGCATGCTCGATGCATGTAGGGGACGTTTTGTCGCCACTTGGACCCATGAACCGGATCCCAATGCGGAGACAGACAATGCTTAATTTCTTACGAACACTCTTCCTCACCCTTTCGTCATTGCTGATCGTCACGGCCGCGCCTGCTGCCCTGTCGGCAGAGCCCAGCATGGCGGACTACAAATACGTCCTTCACATCGACGACATGGACCCCTCCAAGCAGGAGCTCGTCCTGAACAACGTCCATAACCTGCTCGATGCCTATCCGCCCGGCGAGGTGGAAATCGAGGTCGTCGCCTATGGACCGGGGCTGCGCCTGCTGTTCGCCGACAACGTCAATGCCAAGCGAATCGAGTCGCTTTCCATGAGCGGCGTGCGGTTCTCGGCGTGCGGCAACACCCTCAAGGGCATGACGAAGCTGCTCGGCGAAGCACCGAAGCTCAATCCCGTCGCCACCGTGGTGCCAGGCGGCATCGTCCGCATCGGCCAATTGGTCAAGCAGGGCTACATCTACATCAAGCCATGACCCATTCGGCTGCCACAGCCAATGCAACTGACTAGCCACTGAAATTCAAAATAACGCTCAAGGAGACACACTATGGGAAATCCGAACAACTTCAAACGCACCCTGCTCGGCGCAGCCTGCGCTCTGGCACTCGCCGGCGCAGGTACCGCCCACGCAACCAACTGGCTGCTGCTCCAGGGGACCGAGGATCCGGGCGCCGCTGCCCGCGCCAACGTCTGGGGCTTCATCCAGGCAGACTATCAAAAGGATTTCAGCGACCCGAGTGCAGCGGGCCAATACGTTCCCCCGAAAATGCTCGGCCCCGACCTGGATTCGCAGGATGGCTTCAACATCAGCCGTGCGCGCATCGGAGTGCGCGGCACCGGCTTCCCGATCGACAGCCACATCAACTACTTCCTGCTGCTGGAGATGGGCAACAATGGCATCACGGCGGGGAATGGCGCATTCGCCAGGCTGACTGATGCGAGCGTCACCCTGAATTACATTCCCGGCGCACGCATCCGCGCCGGCCTGTTCAAGACCCCCGGATCCGAGGAGGCACTGCAGGGGATCCAGACCTTCGATTACATCAATTTCTCCGAGCCCGCCAACCAGCTATTGCTCGAGCGTCTCCCTCCGCGAAGCTATACGGCTAACAAGCCCGCCTTGACCGAGGCCCAGCTGCAAAGCGGTTCCACCCTCAACGGCTTCAAGACCCCGGTCGGTGCCTTCCGCGATGTCGGCGCCCAGGTATTCGACGCGTTCGATGTCGGCAACGACTGGGAAGTGTCCTACGCCGCAATGATCGGCAATGGAAACGGGATCGAGTTCAGCAATTACGATGGCGAATACGACAAATATCTCTACCTGTCAGGTGAGAAGAAATTCGGTGGAAAAGGCCCGCGGGCGGAAGGCCTGAAGTTCTTCGCCTGGGGCCAGTGGGGCAAGCGCTTGCTGGACAACACGAACGACAGCACCGCCAACGCGAAGCTGTACGATCGGAATCGTGCCGGCCTTGGCCTGAAATACTTGAAAAAACCCTTCCGCTTCACGGCTGAGTACATCACGGCAGACGGCATGATCTTTGCCGGCCCGGACAAACCCAGCTTCACCTTTGCCAGCACCAACGGCGCCGACGCCAAGGCCAGCGGCTGGTATGTGGAGGGTGGCTGGTACATCCCCAAGACCAAGTTCGAGCTGGATGCCCGCTATGACACGGTCGACCTGTTCAAGGGCCGCACCGATGACCATACGTTCTCGAAATGGACCCTGGGGGCGCAGTACCACCTCAACCCGAAAACCCGTTTGACGCTCAACTACGAAATCCGCAATTTCGAGTGTACGGCCAGTACGACGCCCTGTACCAATGCCAACAAAAACCTGGATGGCGTAGGCAACAAGGTCGGTGTGCAGTTGACCGCGATTTTCTAACTACAGAGTTTTTGCCTGTTGTCTCCTCCCCCGCCAGATGTTCTGGTGGGGTTTTTTTGCTTTGCAGAGCCGGAACATTGTCCGATTTCCGGAAGACTGCCTGACCCAGGTGGTGGGTGCCGCGGTTAAACTTTGGCAAGGCCAATCAACACTTTTCAATGAAAGGAACGCTATGCGCTTATTCCATTCCTCCAGCCTTAGATGGATTGGCCTGCTAGCAGCTGCCACCGTGTTTTCCGGTTGTGCCGGCATGGGCGCCAGCAGCGAGAGCCAGACCGGGCGAATCAAAATCACGTCCGAGCCTGCCGGCGCCGTAGCCTACGCGGATGGCAGCGAACTTGGCGCCACACCGGTCGAGATCGTCCCGGGCAACGTCTTCCGCTCGGGCTTTGTGGGCTTTTCCTATCGCTATTACGGCAAGCTCAGCATCAAGAAAGCCGGCTGCGAAACCTGGTCGACCGAGGTCAACGACTACGTCCTGTCGAAGGATGTCCATGCCAAGCTGAAATGCGATCCGGATTTCCGGCCCGCCGCCCCAGCCGCACCTTCTGCTGGCGGCCGCTCCGGTTCGATGCCGAACCCGTCTTCCGGGGATCAAGCCATCGAACGGCTGGAACGCATTGAAGCCCTGCATAAGAAGGGGCTGATCAGCGACGAGGAGTACAAGCAACTGCGTGCCAGGATCATCGACAAGCTGTGACGATCTGACTGCACCCGGGCGAGTGCGACGGAAGCGGCTATCCGGCCGCTTTTTCATGCGCTGCGGATGAAGTGCTCCCGGTAGTATTTCATCTCGTCGATGGACTCGTAGATGTCGGCCAGCGCTTCATGCTTGTTCGACTTCTTGAACGCTTCGGAGAGCCCGGGGCGCCAACGCTTGGCCAGTTCCTTCAGCGTGCTGACATCCAGGTTGCGGTAGTGGAAGAACGCTTCCAGTTGCGGCATGTGGCGCGCCATGAAGCGGCGATCCTGACAGATCGAGTTGCCGCACATCGGCGAGGTCCGGGCGGGCACGTGCTGTTTCACGAACTCCAGCATCTGCGCCTCGACTTCGGCTTCGTCCAGTTGCGAGGCCTTGACGCGTTCGATCAAGCCCGACTTGCCGTGCGTGCCCTTGTTCCAGTTGTCCATGGCATCCATGACCTCGTCGGGCTGGTGCACCACCAGGACCGGGCCTTCGGCCACGGTGTTGAGGTCGGCATCGGTGACGACGATGGCAAGCTCGATAATGCGGTCGGTATCGGGCGACAGGCCGGTCATTTCCATGTCGAGCCAGAGCAGATGCGTGGGGTTCAGGGCCATATCAGCGTTCCTTCGGAAAACAGGCTGCCATTTTCGCACACGATGCATTCCGCGCTGGCGCAATTGCAGGCCAGTGACGATAATGATCGGATAGCCATGAGGAGATTCCCATGAAAATTGTGACCGCACTCATCTGTGGCGCCCTGCTGACCGGCGGCGTCCACGCCGCGCCTTTTGCCAAGGGCGACCCCAAGATCGGCAAGGCCCTGCACGACAAGGCCTGCACCAGCTGCCATGTCAGCATGTACGGCGGCGACGGCAGCAAGATCTACACGCGCGCCGACCGCAAGGTCAAAACCCCGCAGCAACTCGCCGCCCGCGTTTCAGCCTGTAACGCCAACACGGGCGCTGGCTGGTTCCCTGAAGACGAGGCGCACGTTGACGCCTATCTCAACCAGAAATATTACAAATTCAAGTAAGGATCCACTGTCATGACCACCGTTGTCGAAGAACTTGTCCGCAAGAAATGTGCACCCTGTGAAGGCGGGGTCGCCCCGCTGACCGACGCGCAGATCACGCCGCTGTTGAAAGGCCTGGCCGGCTGGCAGCGCGATGGCGAAAAGATCGCCAAGGAGTACAAATTCAAGGATCACTACCAGGCACAGGCCTTCACCAACGCCGTGATGTGGGTGTCGCATCGCGAAGACCACCATCCCTACCTGATCGTCGGCTACAACACCGTCAAGGTCGAATTCTGGACCCACGCCATCGGCGGCCTGTCCGAGAACGACTTCATTTGCGCAGCCAAGGTCGATAGCCTGCTGGAACTGTGAGCCTCAAGTTGCTCAGCCGTCCGTCCGTTTAGCGATCGGTATTTTACGAAGATTTGACGCGATCATGAATTGGATGGAAATCATCGGCGCCCACGTCATGTGGAAGCAGCGCCTGACCGCGTTTCTGGCGGGCAACAGTACGGAATCGCTCGATCCCGACACGATCAGGCTGGACGACCGTTGCGCCCTGGGACAGTGGATATACGGTGCCGGCAAGGCCATGTCCGAATTGCCCCGCTATGAGGAGGTTCGCGGCTTGCATGCTCAGTTCCACCAGTACGCTGCGGAGGTAGTGAACCTGCATCTGAGCGGAAATACGGTTGAGGCCGAGAAGCTGCTGCAGGGCGACTATTCCAGACTGTCCGAAAAGCTCAAGCACCGGCTGATCGGCCTGTCCAGCCAGGTCAAGGCTGCCAGCGAGGGAATTCCGCGATTCTGAATATCCTGACAGGCCAGGTCGTCGCCGCATTCAGCCGTCGTTTCATCGTCGCGACTCCCGACGGCGACCTGCCCTGCCAGGTAAAAGGCCGCCACCTCCGCGTGGTGTGCGGCGACCGCGTCGAAATCCGGCGCGACGGCGATGCCGGCGTCATCGAGGGGGTGCTCCCGCGCGCCAGCCTGCTGTATCGCTCCGACGCCTTCAAGACCAAGGCCATCGCCGCCAACGTCACCCAACTCGCGGTGGTGGTGGCGCCACGCCCGAGTTTTTCGATGGAACTGGTGCAGCGCTGCCTTCTTGCCGCCGAAGACCAGGCTATCGCGAGCCTGCTGATCCTCAACAAGGCCGACCTGCCAGAGACACCCGCGGCGCGCGACCGCCTGGCCCTGCTCACCCGGCTCGGCTACCCGCTCGTCACGCTGTCGGCGCTGACCGATGTGGCGCCACTGCGGCCGGCGCTGCAGGGTCAGACCACCCTGCTGATCGGCCAGTCCGGGATGGGCAAATCGACGATCATCAATGCGCTGTTTCCGGGGGCCGACGCGATGACCGCCGAGTATTCCGAGGCACTCGACAGCGGACGCCACACCACCACCCACACCCGCCTGCATCGCCTGGATGCCGACTCCGCGATCATCGACTCGCCCGGCCTTCAGGAATTCGCCCTGCAGCACCTCGATGCCGGCGCGCTGGCGCATGCTTTCGTCGAATTTCGCCCGTTTCTGGGGCAATGCCGCTTCCGCGACTGCAAGCACGAGACCGAACCGGGCTGCCGGCTGCAGGAGGCGGTCGTCGCCGGCGACATCGACCCGCGCCGGTTGCAGCTCTTCCAGACCCTGCGCCGCCTGCAGCAGAACGCCGCCCAGCGCCTATAAAACAGACACGACCAGGCCAATGAGGAGATCATCATGAAGCCTATCCTGACCCTGTTGATGCTGGTGTGGCTGGGCCTGATGGCACCGGTGCAAGCGGCCGGAATATGGGTGACGACGCCGTATACCCCTGCCAAGGTCGTATTCGAGTTCTATCTGGATAATCCGCAGAAAATCGGCAGTGCGCTGTACTGGGTGCGCTCGCTGATGAATCCCCTGCAGGAAGCGCCCTACAACTATTCGCCCGAAGATCTGAGCATCGTCGTCGTGATCCACGGCAACGAAATTGTAGCGGTGGCAAAGAAGAACGAAGCGAAATATCAGGATGCGGTCGATCGCATGCGCTACTACGCCAGCCTCGGCGTCAAGTTCAAGGTATGCGGCCAGGCCGCCGCGGATTTCGGCTACCGGGTGGAAGACTTCCAGGATTTCATCGAGGTCGTGCCCAACGCCATCACCGAACTGGCGTACTGGCAGCAGCAGGGCTATGCGCTGATCGTGCCGAAGGTCCTGGAAAAGACGATCGACATCGAGTCGATTCGCTAGCCCATGCGGCGCGGGTCGGTCTTATTCCGGCCAGTGCTTGATGTAACGCTTCAGCAGGCTGTTCTCGAAGTTGGCTTCCTTGAGGCAGGCGCGCGCCACGTCGTGGAAGGAAATGATGCCGAGCAGTTTGTTGCCGTCGAGAATCGGCAGGTGTCCGATGTGCGACTTGGTCATCACGTCGCGCGCATAGTCGACCGAATCGTCGGCGTTGGCCACCACCGGCTCGGTGACCATGATGGTGCTGACCTCGGCGTCCTTGAGATTGCAGCCCTGCTTGACCATCCCCTGCACCACATCGCGCTCGGTCAGGAGCCCCACCATTTCGTCATTTTTAAGCACCACCAACGAACCGACACCCAGGCTCACCAGCTTGTCGACGGCGCTTGCGACTGAGTCAGTCGGCGCAATGCTGTAGATGGTGTCGCTCTTGAGCGTGAGGATTTCGCGAATCTGCATGGTGGTCTCCGGGTCGACTGGGCACTTGGTATTGAACGAATGATAGCAACGAGGAAGCCTGGCAGGCTATGGCCTGACCAGGGCGGCCTCGACCTGCTGGCGCTTGTCGGCACCCGCCAGCGTCTCCACCAGTGCCAGCGCAAAATCCATCGCCGTGCCGGGACCGCGCGACGTCAGCACCTTGCCATCCTGTACCACGGGCGCCCCGCTGACGCTGACACCGGGCAGTCCGTCGAGAAAACCGGGATAACTGGTCGCCTGCTTCCCGTTCAGCACACCCGCTTCGGCCAGCACCATCGGCGCGGCGCAAATGGCGGCCGTGTATTTCCCGGCAGTTGCCATCTTTTTCAGCAGATCGAGAATACGCGCGTCTTCCTTCAGGTGCGCGGCACCCGGCATGCCGCCCGGCAAGACCACCATGTCGTAATCGTCCTGCAGGGCGACGTCGAGCGTAAGATCCGGAACCAGCTGCACACCGCGGCTGGCCTTGACGATGCCGGGCCTCAGCCCCGCCGTCGTCACCTCGATGCCGGCACGGCGCAGCAGATCGATGATGGTGACGGCTTCGATCTCTTCGCAGCCCTCCGCCAGGGGAACCAGAACCTTGGCCATATGCGCCTCCTGTTCGTCAATCGCGGAAATTTTGATACTGCAGCGGGAAGTCGGTGATGCTCTTCCTCACCAGCGCGATGGTGTCCTGCAGCACGTCGCGCTTGGCACCCGACACGCGCACGCTGTCGCCCTGGATGCTGGCCTGCACCTTGAGCTTGCTGTCCTTGATGCACTTGACGATCTTCTTCGCCAGCTCGGTCTCGACACCCGTCTTCACCGTCACGCTGCGCTTGACCTTGTTGCCCGAAACTTTTTCTACGCTGCCGACATCCAGGCATTTCACGTCGACGCTGCGCTTGGCCAGCTTCTGCGACAGAATGTCCTGTACCTGGTCGAGCTGGAACTCGGTGTCGGCATAAACCGTCAGCACGTAATCGGCCTGCTCGACGCGCGCGTCGGAGCCCTTGAAATCGAAACGGGTGGAGACTTCCTTGTTGACCTGGTCGACCGCGTTGCGCACTTCCTGCTTGTCGACTTCGGACACGATATCGAAACTCGGCATCCTGATTACTCCTCAACATCCATCACAAACGACTGCAGCGGCAGCCCCGTTTCGTCGTGGAACTCGGCTGCCGCCATCACGCCCAGCCGCGCCACCGCCTCGGCATCGAGCGAGGGGGCGCGGTAGGCCGCATACATTGCACCCAGCGCATAGGGGCTGCCGCTGCCGTAGGCATAAAACTTCGAGAACTCCTGCACCGTGCGATGCGCCGCCACGCCGAAAATCCCGCGTGGGTTGGCGATCAACACGTCCATGCGGCTGGACTCCAGGTCCTCTTCCTTGTCCTCGCCGGTCTGCAAATAATAGTGCTCCTTGAGGACACCGTGCAGGGTATTCCATGCCCGAAAGATGTCCGCCACCGAGTCCAACTGCGGCGGCTCGTCCAGCGAGGCGAAATAGTCGGCGAGGATCAGCTTGAAGGTGGCCGATCCGGTGATCGCCACCAGGCTGTCGCCGACGCGGATGATCTTCTCGTGGTTCGCCACATAGGCGGCGGATTCCTTGCCGCCGCCCCATTTCGTCAGCGTGTCGGCCGCAATTGCGATGCGGCCCGCCTTCCTGACGACGGTAACGGTGGTCATGGCTAGGTTCAGCCGAAATGGCAGACGTAGTGATAGGGCTCGCCCGCCACCTCGATGTCGAAGCTGGAATTGCCCGGGACCTTGAACGATTCGCCCGCATGGCAGGTTTTCCATTCGCCGCCTTGGAGCTTGTAGCGACAACTGCCCGCCACGGTCTCCATGATTTCAGGCGCGCCGGTGTTGAAGGTGAGCGTGGACGGGAGGATCACGCCGACCGATTTCTTGGTGCCGTCGGCGAACTGGACCGTGTGCGACACGCACTTGCCGTCGAAATAGACGTTGGCCTGCTTGGTGACGGCGACATTGTCGAACTGGGACATGCTTATTTTCTCCGTGCGTCGAGTTTGGCGGCGATGCGCATGCGCAGCGCGTTGAGCTTGATGAAACCGCCTGCGTCCTTCTGGTCGTAGGCACCGGCGTCGTCTTCAAACGTGGCGATGGTCGAATCGAACAGCGAATCGGTCTTCGAATCGCGGCCGGAGACGATGACGTTGCCCTTGTAGAGCTTCAGGCGGACGCTACCGTTGACGTGCTGCTGGGTGTGGTCGATCAGCACCTGCAGGGCCTTACGTTCGGGGCTCCACCAATAGCCGTTGTAGATCAGGCTGGCGTAGCGGGGCATCAGGTCATCTTTGAGGTGCGCGACTTCGCGATCCAGCGTGATCGACTCGATCGCACGATGCCCCTTCAGCAGGATAGTGCCGCCGGGCGTTTCGTAGCAGCCGCGCGACTTCATGCCGACGTAGCGGTTTTCCACCAGGTCGAGCCGGCCGATGCCGTGCTTGCCGCCGATCTCGTTCAGCTTGGCCAGCACCTCATGCGCCTTCATGGCCTGGCCGTTGATCGCGACGACGTCGCCTTTCGCGTAGGATAACTCGATGTATTCAGCCCGATCGGGCGCCTTCTCCGGCGACACGGTCCAGCGCCACATGTCTTCCTCGGCCTCGGCGTTGGGGTCTTCCAGGTGGCGGCCTTCGTACGAGATGTGCAGCAGGTTGGCGTCCATCGAGTACGGCGAGCCGCCCTGGCGATGCTTCATGTCGATGGGAATGCCGTGGGTCTCGGCGTAGGCGAGCAGCTTCTCGCGCGAGAGCAGATCCCACTCGCGCCACGGCGCGATCACCTTGACGTCGGGCTTCAGCGCATAGGCGCCAAGTTCGAAGCGCACCTGGTCGTTGCCCTTGCCGGTGGCACCGTGGCAGATGGCGTCGGCGCCGGTTTCGTTGACGATCTCGATGAGGCGCTTGGCGATCAGCGGCCGCGCGATCGAGGTGCCAAGCAGGTATTCGCCCTCGTACACGGTGTTGGCGCGGAACATCGGGAAGACGAAGTCGCGCACGAACTCCTCGCGCAGGTCGTCGATATAGATCTGCTCGGGCTTGATGCCGAATTTCAGCGCCTTCTGCCGCGCCGGTTCGAGTTCCTCGCCCTGGCCGAGGTCGGCAGTGAAGGTGACCACTTCACATTGATAGGTGTCCTGCAGCCATTTCAGGATGACCGAGGTGTCGAGGCCGCCGGAATAGGCCAGTACAACTTTCTTGATGTCGCTCATGGTGTGTGTATTCAGTGGGTGGAACCGGATGTGTTCTTGTCGATGATCTCGACCTGGCCAGGAAAGCCACCGATCTTCAGGATGTCGAGATTGGTGGCGAGGCTGGCCTTCTCGATCTCGATGCCGACCACGCGGCCGTCTTCCGACAGGTTGAGCACGATGCCTTCGTGTGCCTCCCACGCCTGCGCGGGATTTTCGGGACTGATTTCGACATAGAGCGAGTCCATGTCCCTGAAGTAGGCGATGTTCATGATTCGATTTTTCCTAACAGTAGATATTCCATCAGCGCCTTTTGCACATGCAGGCGGTTCTCGGCTTCGTCCCACACCACAGACTGCGGGCCGTCGATCACCTCGGCGGTGACTTCCTCGCCGCGATGCGCGGGCAGGCAGTGCATGAACACGGCATCGGATTTGGCCACCGCCATCATCTCGGCATCGACCTGCCAGTCGGCAAACGCCTTCAGACGCTCGTCGTTCTCGGCTTCCCAGCCCATGCTGGTCCACACGTCGGTGGTCACCAGATCGGCGCCGCGGCAGGCGTCCATCGGATCGGTGAAGCTTTCGTAATTGTCGGTTCCGTAAAGATTGGCACGCTCCGGTTCGACTTCGTAACCCGGCGGGGTCGACACGTGCACGTTGAAATCGAGCACTTCAGCGGCCTGCAGCCAAGTGTTACACATGTTGTTGGAGTCGCCGATCCACGCCACCGTCTTGCCCTGGATCGAGCCGCGATGCTCGATGAAGGTGAAGATGTCGGCCAGGATCTGGCAGGGGTGGTATTCATTCGTCAGCCCGTTGATCACCGGCACGCGCGAGTGCGAGGCGAAGCGCTCGATGATCTCCTGCTCGAAGGTGCGGATCATCACGATGTCGACCATGCGCGAGATGACCTCGCCCGCGTCCTCCACCGGCTCGCCGCGCCCCAGCTGGGTGTCGCGCGTGTTGAGGTAGATCGCCGAGCCGCCGAGCTGGTGCATACCGGCCTCGAACGACAGCCGGGTGCGCGTCGAGCTTTTCTCGAAGATCATCGCCAGCGTACGGTCAACCAGCGGGTGATATGGCTGATAGCGCTTGAAACGCGACTTGATCAGCCGCGCGCGTTCGAACAGGTAGTTCAGTTCGTCACGCGACAGATCCTTGAATTGCAGGAAATGTTTCAGCATCACGCCGCCTGCTGCAGGTAGTTTTTCACGATGCCTGAAACCGCCGTGACCAGCGCATCGACCTCGACTTCGCCGTAAATCAACGGCGGTACCAGACGAATGACCGTATCGGACGTGACGTTGATCAGCACGCCGGCATCGCGCGCCACCGCCACCAGTTCGCCGCAGGGGCGATCCAGTTCGATACCGATCATCATGCCCTCGCCGCGGATGTCGACCACGCCGTGCACGCCGGCAAGCGCTGCGCGCAGGCCGCTGCGGATGGCTTCGCCGCGCACGCGCGCGTTGTCGAGCAGCTTCTCCTCTTCAATGGTCTGAAGCGTTGCCAATGCCGCAGCGCAAGCCAGCGGGTTGCCGCCAAAAGTGGAGCCGTGGCTGCCGGGCGTGAACACCTCGGCCGCTGCGCCGCGTGCCAGACAGGCGCCGATCGGCACGCCCGAGCCGAGGCCTTTGGCCAGCGCCATTACATCCGGCAAAACACCGCTATGCTGGAAGCCGAACCAGGTGCCAGTGCGACCGATGCCGGTCTGGACCTCGTCCAGCATCAGCAGCCAGCCATGGGCATCGCATATCTGCCGCAACTCGGCGAGGTATTCCGACGGCAGCACGTTGATGCCGCCTTCGCCTTGCACCACCTCGATCAGCACCGCGACCACGCTCTTGTTGTGTTCGGCGACATGGCGGATGGCCTCCAGATCGTTGAACGGCACCCGTGCGAAGCCGGACAGCAGGGGCTCGAAGCCCGCCTGGATCTTGCGGCTGCCAGTGGCGGTCAGTGTCGCCATGGTGCGGCCATGGAAGGCCTTCTCCATCACGATAATGGTCGGCACCTCGATGCCCTTGTTGTGGCCATACAGGCGCGCCAGCTTGATCGCCGCCTCGTTGGCCTCGCAGCCCGAGTTGCAGAAAAACGCCTTGTCCATGCCCGACAACGCACACAACTTGTCGGCCAGCTCCTCCTGTCGCAACACACGGTACAGGTTGGACGAATGGATCAGCGAAGCCGCCTGTTCGCTGACGGCTTTCACCAGTTTGGGGTGGCCGTGACCCAGGCCATTCACCGCCACGCCGGCGACCGCATCGAGATAGCGTTTGCCCGCCTCGTCCCATAGATAGGCGCCCTCGCCGCGCACGAAGGCAACGGGCTGGCGATTATAGGTATTCATCAAATGTGTTGTCATGGCAGTCCTCAACCAGGCTGTCCTGAAATAGCTGCGCTACTTAGAATGAAACAGCGAAATAGAAAACGGCGGCCAAAGCCGCCGTGCTTGTCATGCAGCGCCTTGATTATAGGCCGAAAAGCGCCCGATGAGACCACCCGCCCGCCATGAAGAACAGCATCGGAATCGACAGCATGGTATTGGTGCGGGATGCCAGGAAGGCCACCCGGCGTGCCTTGTTCTTCTCGCCGTCGGATGCCGTGACCATGCCCAGTATCTTTTTCTGGTTCGGCCAGATCAGCACCCAGACGTTGAACAGCATGATGGTGCCCAGCCATGCGCCAATCCCGATCCCGCCCATGCCGTTACGCAGCAGGAAGGCATCGACGAACAGCGGGCCCAGCAGGGCGGCGCCGGCGAGCCAGGTCACGACCGCCGCCCAGCGGAAGAACAGCAGGGCGCGCGGCGCGACATGTTTGGTGATACCGCCCGCCGTGCCATCTGCAGCGGCATTTTTCAGCGCGGCCACCTGAACGAAATTGAAGTAATACAGCAGGCCGATCCACATGACGCCTGCCATGAAATGGATCCAGCGGGCCAGGACTGCTGCGATATTGATATTCTCCATTGTCCAGCCTCCCTTTAGCCCAGAAAATTTCTGGCAAAGACATACAGCACGGCGGTCAGCACAAAACCGGCGATGACCGTTCCCCACAGCGAATCGAGCGGATTTTTCATGATTTTCTCCTCCTGATGAATTGTTGACAATTTTTGTCAGGTAAACCAGCGCCAGTATCTTCAAAATGCCGCAAACGCGCAAGCGAAGCCGCCTCAGCGCGCCTTTCCCTGCATGCTAAAATCCGGCAATTCCTTCCACCGCCCACCCACCCCATGGATGACGCCACCGCCAACGCCCCCTTCATCATTCGCGGCCTCACCAGCAAGGGTTCGCGGTTTCGCCCAAGTGACTGGGCCGATCGCTTGGCAGGCGCCTTCGCTGTCATCGATCCCAACAACCGCACCAACTATTCGCCCTATGTACAGCCGACTACGCTGGACGGCATCCGCTGTGTCGTCGTGGATAAAAAGCTCAAGGCGGCCGATCCCAACGCCTACCGGTTTTTACAGACCTTTGCCGAGAGCAACGAACTGCTGACCGAGAATGGCGACTGATCGATGCCGGACCGGAAATGAAAAACGCCGCTGTATGCGGCGTTTTTCATGGTGTGGTGCGGGGGTTTTATACCGGGTGCGTCCGCCGCTCAGGCCATACTCTTGACCGCCAGCGACAGGCGGCTCTTGTGGCGCGCAGCCTTGTTCTTGTGGACGATCTGCTTGTCGGCGATGCTGTCGATCACGCTCATGGAAGCCTGGAACACCTGCTGAGCGGCGGTCTTGTCGCCGGCTTCGATGGCTTTGCGCACCTTCTTGATCGCGGTGCGGAGCTCGGAACGCTGGCTCATGTTGCTGTCGCGCTGGGCGCTGGCTTGACGTGCGCGCTTGCGCGCCTGGGCGGAGTTCGCCATATATTTCTGCTCCTGTGAACCCCGCGCCTTGCGCAGGGCAATTAATCTAGTAGGCACCCCATTCGGCATGGGGCTGATTCACCAAAGCCCGCGATTGTACGGGACAACGTCACAAAAAATCAAGCCCGCGGCACGCGGAGTTGCAGCGCGGCCGCGCGACCCGCACAATGCGCGCAAAACCCGGTCACCCCATGAACCTTCTCAAAGCCCTCGCTGCGGTCAGCAGCATGACCCTGCTCTCGCGCATCCTGGGATTCATACGCGACACCATCATCGCCCGCGTGTTCGGCGCCGGGATGCTGACGGACGCCTTCTTCGTCGCCTTCAAGATCCCCAACCTGCTGCGGCGGCTGTTCGCCGAGGGCGCGTTCTCGCAGGCCTTCGTGCCCATCCTTGCCGAATACAAGACCCGCAAGGGCCATGACGCCACCCACATCCTGGTCAACCAGGTCGGTACCGCGCTGACGCTGACGCTGGTCGTCGTCGCGCTGCTGGGCATCGTCGGTGCGCCGTGGGTGGCCTATGTCAGCGCCCCGGGATTCCGTGCCGACCCGGAAAAATTCGCGCTCACCGTCACGCTGCTGCGCATCACCTTCCCCTATATCGTGTTCATTTCGCTGGTGGCGCTGGCCGCCGGCGTGCTCAACACCTACAGCAAATTTTCGGTGCCGGCATTCGCACCGGTGCTGCTGAACGTGGCCATGATCGGTGCCGCGCTGTGGCTGGCCCCCTATTTCGACCCGCCGGTGCTGGCACTGGGCTGGGGCGTGGCGCTGGGCGGCGTGCTGCAGCTCGCCTGGATGCTGCCCCACCTGATGAAGATCGGGATGCTGCCGCGCCCCACGCGGCACATCAACGACCCCGGCGTGCACCGGATCCTGCAGCTGATGGCGCCTGCCACGCTGGGTGTCTCGGTGGCGCAAATCAGTCTCCTCATCAACACCATCTTCGCGTCCTTCCTCGCCACGGGCAGCGTGTCGTGGCTGTATTACGCCGACCGCCTGATGGAGTTCCCCACCGGCATGCTGGGCGTGGCGCTGGGCACCATCCTGCTGCCCAGCCTGGCCAAGCACTACGCCGACGATTCGCCGGCCGAATATTCCAGGCTGCTCGACTGGGGCCTGCGGCTCACCCTGCTGCTCGCGCTGCCCTCCGCGGCCGCGCTGGCGGTGCTGGCCGTGCCGCTCATCACCACGCTGTTTCGCTACGGCGCGTTCGACGCGCACGACGTCGCCATGACCCAGCAGGCGCTGGTGGCCTACAGCCTCGGCCTGGTCGGCCTGATCCTGGTCAAGGTGCTGGCGCCCGGCTTTTACGCGCGGCAGAACATCCGCACGCCGGTCAAGGTTGCCATCACGACGCTCATCGCCACGCAGTTGATGAACCTCGCTTTCATCGGGCCGCTGGGCCACGCCGGGCTGGCACTGTCGATCGGCCTGGCGGCCTGCCTCAATGCCGGCATGCTGCTGCATCTCCTGAAAAAGCAGCATATCTATCAGCCGCAACCGGGCTGGACCGCCTACTTCCTGCGCGTGCTGCTGGCGGTGTCGCTGATGGCCGCCCTGCTCTACTTCGCCATGGGCGAGACGCAATGGTGGCTGACCGCCCGCTCCTACGAACGGCTGGCACGGCTGGCGCTGCTGGTCGGCGGCGGCATCGCGCTGTATTTTGCGGCGCTCGGGCTGATGGGCTTCCGGCCGCGGCAGTTCGTCCGGCGCGCCGCGGAATAACAGCCCTTCCCGGGGCCGCCAGCGGCCTGCAAAGGCCTGAATCGGCTAGAATAAGTCCTTTTCGGCGCCTCGCCCGCAATGCGCATCACCCACGGTTTTCGTCCACTCGGCACACCCCACGCGGTCACCATCGGCAACTTCGACGGTCTGCACCTCGGTCACCAGGCCATGCTCGCCCGTTTGCAGGACGTGGCACGGACACGCGGCCTGCCGACCTGCGTGCTGAGCTTCGAGCCGCATCCGCGCGAATTTTTTGCGCCCGACCAGGCCCCCGCGCGCCTGTCCAGCCTGCGCGAGAAGGCCGAGCACCTGCAACGGCTGGGCATCGATCGGCTGCACGTATTCCGGTTCGACCGCGCCTTCTCGGCCCTGACGGCCGACGCCTTCATCGAACAGGTGCTGGGGCGTACGCTGCAGGCGCAATACGTGCTGGTCGGCGACGATTTCCGCTATGGCGCCAAGCGCGCGGGCGATTTTTCCTTGCTTCAATCCGCGGGCCAGTCGCTCGGTTTCGACGCCGAATTCCTGCCCACGGTCGAAGTGGCGGGGGAACGCGCCTCGTCCACGGCAGTGCGCAGTGCGCTGGCCGCCGGCGAACTCGATCATGCTGCACGTCTGCTCGGCCGGCCCTACAGCATCTCCGGGCGCGTGGTGCACGGCGACAAGCTCGGGCGCGACATCGGTTTTCCCACCGCAAACATCCAGCTCAAGCACAACCGGCCGCCGCTCATGGGGATCTTCGCGGTCGAACTCTGCGGCCTCAACGGCGCCCCGCTGCCGGGCGTGGCCAGCCTGGGCAAGCGCCCTACCGTCAAGGGCGCGGACGCCGTACCCGTGCTCGAAGTGCACCTGTTCGATTTCAACGCCGACATTTACGCTCGCCGCGTGCGCGTGGAGTTTCTCCACAAGCTGCGCGACGAAGCAAAATACCCCGACCTCGACAGCCTCGTTGCGCAAATCCGCCGCGACGTCGACAACGCCAAACAATTCATGAAGCAACGTCATGCCTGACTACAAGAGCACGCTCAACCTGCCCGACACGCCCTTCCCGATGCGCGGCGACCTCGCCAAGCGCGAGCCCGGGTGGGTGAAAAGCTGGCAGGAGAAGAAACGCTACGAGGCGATCCGCCAGGTCGCGGCCGGCCGCCCCAAGTTCATCCTGCACGACGGCCCGCCCTACGCCAATGGCGACATCCACATCGGCCATGCGGTCAACAAGATCCTCAAGGACATCATCGTCAAGGCGAAGACGTTGTCCGGCTTCGACGCGCCTTACGTGCCAGGCTGGGACTGCCACGGGCTGCCGATCGAACTGCAGGTGGAGAAGACCCACGGCAAGGACATCCCCCCGTCACAGTTCCGCGAACTGTGCCGCGCCTACGCCGCCGAACAGATCGAACGGCAGAAGGCCGACTTCATCCGCCTCGGCGTGATCGGCGACTGGGCGAATCCTTATCGCACGATGGATTTCCAGTTCGAGGCCGAGCAGTTGCGCGTGCTGGGACAGATCCAGCAGGCCGGTTATCTCTACCAGGGCGCCAAGCCGGTGCACTGGTGCGTCGACTGCGGCTCGGCGCTGGCCGAGGCCGAAGTCGAATACGAGGACAAGACCTCGCCCGCGATCGACGTCGGCTTCGCCGTGGCCGACCACGCCGACCTCGCGCGCCGCTTCGACATTGCTGCGATCGACGGACCGGTCCAGATCGTCATCTGGACCACCACGCCGTGGACGCTGCCGGCCAACCAGGCGGTGGCGCTGCATCCCGATTTCCAGTACGCGCTGGTGCGCACGGCCAAGGGCTTGCTGATCCTCGCCGACAGCCTGCGCGAAGCTGCACTGACGCGCTACGGCCTCGCCGACGGCGCCGAGGTCATCGCGCACACCACCGGCCAGGCGCTCGAAGGCGTGCTGCTGTGGCACCCCTTCCAGGAACGCCAGGTACCGGTGATCGTGGGCGACCACGTCACGGCGGACGCCGGTACCGGCGCGGTGCATACCGCACCCGGCCATGGCCTCGACGACTACGTCGTCGGCAGCCGCTACGGCCTCAAGGTCGACAACCCGGTGGGCGACGACGGTCGCTTCTACGCCAGCGTGCCCCTGGTCGGCGGCATGAGCATCTGGCAGGCCAACCCGCTGATCGTCGAGACGCTCGAGGCCAGCGGCAACCTGCTGGCGCACGAGAAGCTGCTGCACAGCTACCCGCACTGCTGGCGCCACAAGACGCCGATCATCTTCCGCGCGACGCGACAGTGGTTCATCGGCATGGACGCCAGTGAGCGGGGAGCGGGGAACGGGGAGCGGAAAACCCTGCGCGAGCAGGCGATGGCCGCGGTCGATGCGACCCAGTTCTTCCCGGCCTGGGGGCGGGCGCGGCTGGAGGCGATGATCCGCAATCGTCCCGACTGGTGCGTCTCGCGCCAGCGCAACTGGGGCGTGCCGATGCCCTTCTTCACCCATAAGGAAACCGGTGAACTGCACCCGCGCACCGCGGAACTGCTGGAGATCGTGGCGCAGCGCGTCGAGGCGGCCGGCATCGAGGCCTGGTTCGCGCTCGACCCGGCCGAGCTGCTGGGTGCCGACGCCGAGCACTACGACAAGACCGGCCACACGCTCGACGTCTGGTTCGATTCCGGCGTCACCCACGCCTGCGTGCTGAAGCGCCGCCCCGAACTCGCGCACCCGGCCGATCTCTATCTGGAAGGCTCGGACCAGCATCGCGGCTGGTTCCAGTCGTCGCTCCTCACCGGCTGCGCCACCGACGGACGCGCGCCCTACGATGCGCTCCTGACCCACGGCTTCGTGGTGGACGGCAAGGGTCACAAGATGAGCAAGTCGAAGGGCAACGTGGTCTCGCCACAAAAGGTGATGGACCAGTACGGCGCCGACATCCTGCGGCTGTGGGTGGCGACCACCGACTATTCCGGCGAGCTCACCATCTCGGACGAAATCCTCAAGCGCGTGGTGGAAAGCTACCGGCGGATCCGCAACACGCTGAAGTTCCTGCTCGCCAACCTGTCCGACTTCGACCCGCACGCCCACGCGCTGCCGGTATCCGACTGGCTGGAGATCGACCGCTACGCACTGGCGATGACGCGCCAACTACAGGGCGAACTGCAGGCGCACTACGACGCCTACGAGTTCCACTTCATCGTGCAGAAGCTGCAAGGCTTCTGCTCCGAGGACCTCGGCGGCTTCTACCTCGACATCCTCAAGGACCGCCTCTACACCAGCGGCGCCGACAGCCGCGCCCGCCGCGCGGCACAGAACGCGCTGTACCACCTGACCCACGCGCTGACGCGCTGGATGGCGCCGATCCTGTCGTTCACCGGCGAGGAGGTGTGGACGCAGCTGGCGGGCGAGAACGATTCGGTATTCCTCCACACCTGGCATGACCTGCCGGCGCAGGCCGATGAAGGGGATCTGCTCGACCGCTGGGCCCGCATCCGCGCCGTGCGTGCCGAGGTGCAGAAGGAACTGGAAACCGTGCGCGTCGCCGGCGGCATCGGTTCCTCGCTGCAGGCCGAGGTCACGTTGCACGCCAGCCCCGCCACCCAGACCCTGCTGGCACCCCTGGGCGACGACCTGCGCTTCGTGCTGATCACCTCGCAGGCGCACCTCGTCGCAGCCGAGGCCGACCGCGTGGACGTCACGCCGAGCACAGCGCAGAAATGCGAGCGCTGCTGGCATTACCGCGACGACGTCGACGCTGACGCCGGTCACCCTGGCCTATGCGGCCGTTGCGTCGCCAATCTGAGCGGCAAAGGCGAGGTACGCAGCCATGCTTGATCTACTGAATCCGGCCATGCGCAAATGGCTGGGAGTCGCACTGGCAGTGATCGTGCTCGACCACCTGACGAAGTTCTGGATATCGTCCGCGCTCGGTTATCAGGAAGCCATCCCGGTGCTGCCGTTCTTTTCGCTGGTGTTGGTGCACAACACCGGCGCGGCATTCAGTTTCCTCGCTGACGCAGGCGGTTGGCAGCGCTGGTTCTTCATTACGGTGGGAATCGTCGCAACCGTGGTCATCGTGCGTCTGCTGAAACGCCATGCCCATGACTCGCGTCTGGCGCTCGCACTCGCGCTTGTGCTTGGTGGCGCGCTCGGCAATGTACTCGACCGTGTGGTGCTCGGCCATGTGGTGGATTTCCTGTATTTCCATTACAAGGGCTTCGCCTGGCCGGCGTTCAACGTCGCGGATTCCGCCATCACCGTCGGCGCCGCCCTGCTGATCTGGGACAGCCTGCGCGGCAAGCACGTCTCGGCAAACAAACCATGAGTGTGCGTACGGTTGCCGCCGGCGACACGCTGCTGCTGCGCTATGCGCTGCGCCCGCGCGGCGGCGAAGAAGACATCATTTCCAACTTCGACGACGCCGACCCCGAGACCGTAACGCTCGGCGACGGCACCCTGGCGCCGATGCTTGAACAGTGGTTGGTCGACCTCCATCCCGGAGAACGTCACGTCTTCCTGCTCGATCCTTGGCAGGCATTCGGTGCCAGCCACGCTGAATTAATCCAGACATTGCCAAAAACCGACCTGCCCGCCGATATGGAATTTGCAGTCGACCAGCTGGTCGAATTCGCCATGCCAAACGGCCAGACGCTGGCCGGCCGCATCCTGGAAATCGGCGATGACGCAGTGAAGGTCGATTTCAACCACCCGCTCGCTGATCTATCCATCGAATTCGAAGTGGAAATCGACCGCATCCTGTGACCTTGGAACGCCCATGACCCCCACCATTCTTCTCGCCAATCCACGCGGCTTCTGTGCCGGCGTCGATCGCGCCATCGCCATCGTCGAGCGTGCGCTGGAAAAATTCGGCGCGCCAATCTACGTACGCCACGAAGTCGTCCACAACACCTTCGTCGTCAACGACCTCAAGGCCAAGGGCGCGATCTTCGTCGAGGAGCTGTCCGAAGTCCCCGCCGGCGCCACCGTCATCTTCAGCGCGCATGGCGTATCGCAGGCCGTGCGCACTGAAGCCGAGGCGCGTGGCCTCAACGTGTTCGACGCGACCTGCCCGCTGGTCACCAAAGTCCACGTCGAAGTCAGCAAGATGCGCGACAAGGGATACGAAATCGTGATGATCGGCCACAAGGGACACCCCGAAGTCGAGGGCACGCTGGGGCAGTCAACCGGTGGTATGTACCTGGTCGAAACGCCGGAAGATGTCGCCACCCTGCAGGTCAGCGATCCCGACAAGCTCGCCTATGTCACCCAGACCACGCTATCGGTTGATGATGCCGCACGTGTGGTTGATGCCTTGCGTGCACGCTTCCCTAGCATTACCGGTCCGAAGAAGGACGACATCTGCTACGCCACGCAGAACCGGCAGGATGCGGTCAAGGCGCTGGCGCCGCAGTGCGACGTGGTGATCGTGGTGGGGTCACCAACCAGTTCGAATTCGAATCGGCTGCGGGAAGTGGCAGAAAACCTGGGGGTGCCCGCCTACATGGTCGACAACGCCAGCGAGATCGATCCGCAGTGGGTGGCCGGCAAACAGCATATCGGCGTGACAGCCGGCGCCTCGGCGCCGGAAGTCCTGGTCCAGGACGTCATCGCCCTCCTGACCCAATCCGGAGCAGGACAGGTCACGCACCTGAAGGGCGCAGAAGAAAATGTGGGGTTTCCCTTGCCGAAGGGCTTGAACTGACCCAAGCAAGCATGTGCCGGCTGGCACGATTTGTCGATTTTTTTTACATCCTGGCCCGCGCGGATTACACAGCCCGCATGACAACCACGCAGTCGATTGTTATTCAAGGAATTTTCAGGGCAACCTCAATCAGGCCTGAAACCTGCTTAATGAATGGCAAGCCTGAGGGAATCGAGCCGATTCGCGTCATGGCTGTCTATCAATAAACGTCTATTTCAACCTGGAGAACGAACCATCATGCGCAAACTATTAGCAGGTCTCATTCTTGCCACGACGGCAGCCCCCGCTTTTGCCATCGCAGTCGCACCCTCCCCCATCCCGGAACCCGGCGCCCTCTGGCTTTTGGGAATCGGCGCCGCGGCGGGGTTTTTGGTCAGGGCCAAAAATCGCAACAACAAAAAGAAGTAATCAGCGTCCCTCACGCCTTGCAGACGCCAGGTACGGGACAGGTCAGCTCTTCCAGCAGTCCGCCAGGCTGCCTGTTCCAGATTCGGTCCGGCTGCCTGCCTGATCCATCGTCAGCGTACCGCACTGGGGATCGGCAAACGCCCCGGTAGGCGCGGCCTGTATAGTATAGGTTGTCGTACCCACATTCGTGGACGTGATGTTGTAGGCGGCTGTTCCGCTTTTGGGCGATTGAGTCGCGGGCAGCGCTGCGCCGGCATACGTGCCATTGGTCGTGAAATAGCGCTCCATGAACTGTGCGTCTTCCGACATGATCGCCTGCGCGTCGGCACGTTTACTGCGTCGCACATAATCCTGGTAACTTGGGTAGGCAATAGCGGCCAGGATGCCGACGATGGCCACCACGACCATCAACTCGATCAAGGTGAACCCGGGTTGGGATTTGCAATTATGGCCAAGTTTCATCACATCACGCTCCCGGGTCATCGTCTCTGCACACGCATCGATGTCAACAAGGCCGGCTGGTGCGCGCCTTGCGACACGGTTTGGAACTGGATTGTGTCGCCGCTGCGTAGATCGCTGATCGTGCTCCGCTTTCCATTCACCATGACCACGGTCGTCAGCGGACTGTACGCATAGGTCACCCCGTCGATCACGAGTTTGCTGCCACTGGCATAAACCGCCTCAAGCTTGCCGCTTTGCTGCACTTGAGTCCGTGTGTCCGTCGCCATGTTTCCAGGGCCGGGCGTATCGACCCGGGTCATGGCATAGGCCTGGCCAGTAGAAAAAACGACCGACATAAGCATCATCATGGACATCAGTTTCATCATCGCCCCTTATTGAAAAATCTGACGCCAACTCGAACGATCCTGTATGGAAGGCAGGCGGTTCAGTTCGTTTTCAAGCGAAGTATTGGTCGTTGTGTTTTTCTTGCTCATGCTGGTCCACTTGTTCATCGACCCACCGCCCGGGCCACCCGGATTCTTCTGCATGCGTACGGCACTGGGAATCGACGACTTCTTGACCCCCGACGCGTACGATCCGGGGGGACCAAGATTATCGGCCGTGTTCACCACGCCATTCCCGTCCACATCAAAAGTAGGCCCGCCCAACGCCGCGCCTCCCACTGAATCCAGCTCCATCAGCCATCCATCGCCACCGCCCGAACACGTCGAGGCATTGGGGATCAGGGTAGTAAACAGGATGCGATTGTCATACAACGCGGGGTCGCTCACCACCCGCTCGCCCGATGCGGGGAGGTCCATATACCAGCCGCGCATCGTGCCACCCGATACAAGCCCGTCCCAGGCCACGGTGTTATTGCTTGTCGTACGGTAAGTATTG
>NZ_MEGP01000028.1:0-34412 GCF_001725555.1 Thiobacillus sp. SCN 63-57
GGTTCCTGTCGAATAGACTCAGGCTGCCGTCGTTCTGCAGGCGTCGATTGAGAGCATCTATCTCAGCCTGAAACCGCCCGGGTGAATTCAAAAACTGCCGTTGAGCGTATTCCGATTCCAGTTGGCTGCGCATCGCCCCCTCTAAGGCCGCGGTTTGCGCAGCGGTTAAGCTGCCTTGCTGCTCATTGAGATAGCTCAACTGCTCAACGACTACTCGATAGGTATTCGCGCGCTGTTGGAGAGCACCGTATTGCTGGCTCCACTCCTGTTTCTTGACGGCAAGCAGTTCCTGGATAGTAGGCATTGTTACCTCTCCTGTTCAAGTTGGATGCAATCTTTCGAGCTGGTGGGTTTTGTATTGAGGGGGTTGGCCAACGGATCCCACTCTTTAGCTAATGCCATTAATTCTGGACGGTCAGCCTCATTGGTGAAATTGTTCTTCTTCCAAGCCGCAGATTTGAGATTAGCTAGGTAGTAATAGGCTTCATCTGGTTTGTGACGCGACGCCAACCTTCCCCAGCACAGGGCTGCCTGCACACTGTTCAGGTTTGAGAAGCCCTCGCGTTCGCTTTTGTGAGCAAACGCGTTGAATAGCCTACGGTACGCTTCGTAAAGCCCGGCGTTAGCGCCTTCATGGAGTTGTCTCAGAACTCGCTCTCTATCGTAGGCATAACCATTCAGGTGGCCTTCAATTAGAAAAGCCTCGGTAGTGCGGCACAGCGGTAAGCCGAGTTGGGATCCCGTCTTGACGTATCGCACTGCCTCTTCTCTCGTAAGTGGGGCCGGCTGTTCAGTGGTCAGCTTAGAAAGCAATACGGTCGCGAAACAGAGGGCCGATTGGTCCCCCTCCTCCGCCAATTCTTTCAACCTTCTGTAGGCGCCTTTGTCTGGAACGACCCTTCCCCGGCTGGGCTTCACAATTCTTGCCGCGATGGCCGCCATCTCGTACCCCTCTTCAGCCAACTGGGCGAACCATGCTTCCCGGTCGGCGAAGGGCCTGCGAACGATGCGTTGCTGCTCCGCCTCGGGTAGGGCTCTCAAGACGCCGGAATCCGCCGCTGCGGCAGCGCCATTGAAATGGCGCGTGTTAGTGTTCCACGTGGCAAGCTCGTTGGCCAACTGAATATCCAGTTCACGTTTCCGCGCCTCGCTCATCTGCGCGGCCTTGACGGGGTCCACGAGGGGCGTCGATGGAACGACAGCATGGCAACCACTGACGCCCGTGGCAGCGAGCAATATGACCAGCGGTAACGCCCGCCAACTAGGCCCAAATATGCCTGTCTTCAAACTCATGTTGTCCTTCACTTCTTCAACCGTTGAGCGCCAAACTAAAATTCGAACCACTACAACGAAAACCAAGCTTCGCCATCATTTTGTTGAAGCGTTGCATTTCAATTGCCACACTCATATTGATATTGAGTTCACGCACTTTACGGGTCTCTGCCCAGCGTCGAAAAGCAAATAACAACTTGATGGCAGCCGAACTCCCGCGAGCGTCTTGTCTGACATAAAAAAAACGGTCTTGGGCGACGAGTGCATCGCAAAAGAAGAAATCCACCACATACCCAGCGAGCATGCCGACCACTTCGCCGTTGTCCCGTTCCGCCAGCAGGATGGTGGACTGCGGGTGGTGGCCGATCATGCTCGTAAGCACCAAGGTGCTCTTATCTCGATTCAAGCCATAAGCATGGAAACGGGACTCAGCAACCATGGCCTCTCCCATTTCTAACAGGAGTGGGATATCTTCGGGTGTGGCGAAACGTATCCTCATGGCTTACAGCCTGCTTCCCGCGGTGTACGCGCCAATCGAAAATAGATACAACGCATGTCATGCAGCTTCGCGATCTCCATGCAGCCCTTACTTCTCTGTTGGTGTCGAATTCGGCACGAACCATTCATGCAGCTCTACCTGCCCTGATTTCTTAGGGTTCGGTAATAGTGCGCACACTTGTTGGCCCGGGAACATTCCTTCCCGCAGTTCCTTAAGCGTTTCCTCCAATTGCCCAAATGGCGCGACCGCGTCGATCAACCAAATGTGCTCGCCCGATTTCCATTCATGGGGCGCAATCTTCGGCTCTGCTGAACGCAATCGTGCATCGACCACATCATTCACGAATGCCCAGGTAACGAATGCGTAGGGCAGCCCAGCTCTCGTATAAAGACGGCATTGATCCAAAACAATCGGCGGTAGAACAGCCCAATCCGTATCTCCCACAAACATGAATTTTTTTGCAGGATCTCGCGCATATAACCAGAGCGCAGGGCCAAGAATTGGCAACTTAGCCAACGCATCTTTGGCCTGATTAAGGGCTTCCAGCATCTTTTCTTCGCCGATCTTGTTATCTGTCACTACGTTCTCCGTTGTATTGTGTTGTACAAAAAATGAATCAAACGGGTTCGTTAAACACCCGTCCGAGACGTTGGTTTTCCCGCGCGGACAAGTACGCTGTTGTTTCCAGCAGCGCATTTGTTAAACCTGTTGTTCGATCTTTAGCGGGGAACGAGAAAGGGGCGCGCGATGGAGGAACGCCAAAAGTTCCTGCAGACCCAGTGCGGATTGGAGGGCGAGCCGCCTTTGGCGGCATTGAGCCTAGAGCGCGCAGCCCGCGACGCGCAGCATAGCTGCGTCCCATTATTTCCTCTCCCATTTCCCTTGTTTTTGCCCTTTTACGCAGGGCGCAGGTCTCAGCGGACTATGCGTGGGAAGAGGAAAACCTGTCTATACAACTTTAGTTGTAGGACGCCGCATCCAATTGTTTATAAAGAGAAAATAATTTGTAAATTTTGCAAAGCCAGGGCGCCCTCCTCTAGAGGTTAAGGTAAAAGGCCGAATTTTCTCCCTCACGCAAACCTTACGGAGTTCAAGATCTTGGGAGGAAGTCGGCGAGCGGACAGAAGGCGGGGCTCAGAGTACAACGAGGTACTACCGTAAGAAGTGGTCGCCCATATAATTCCCATCCAGTACCCGCGTGCTTCACCCACCCGCAACCCTCGAGTGATGGGTGGCACCGATTGAAGGGGTGGTTATAGATCCATTTGCGCTTTACTTGCGCCAGCCCATCGTTAAATTGGCGCCGCTTGCCTTACCATTCGACTAACAAAGTCGACTACCCAAGGGCAAGAATGCCGGATTCGAAAATTCTATTTATCGACGTAGTTCGAGCCATCGCCGCGATCATGGTTGTGGCAATACATGTGTCTAGCTATGCAGTTGACCATTTCTTGGCCCCCCAATACACGCAACACCTCTACTGGTGGGCGGCAGCCTTCGTAAATGCATCAAGCCGGGAAGCCGTGCCCCTGTTCGTCTTGGTTAGCGGATATCTACTTCTGGGCCGCTGTGACACAGGCGCCCCTTGGGGCTGGGTCAAAAAGAGACTTATTCGGATACTCATACCGCTGATCGCTTGGATCGCAATCTATTTCCTGTGGCGTCAACTTACTTTGCCGGGCGGGTACTCAGCGATGGAAATGTTGCGAGACGCGGTCAGAGGAGACCCCTACTACCATCTCTGGTTCCTGTACATGCTTATAGGGCTGTATCTCACCACACCGATATTGGGGGCCTATCTGCGTGGAGCGGACCAGGTCAACATCAAGTACTTTGTTGTCCTTTGGTTTTTGTTCACTGCCATACCGCCATTTATTAATCGCGCGCTATATATCAACCAGTTTGGCTTGTCGGCAAATGTCGTAAGCGGTTTCGTGGGCTATTTCATGCTGGGCCACCTGATGCGGGACATTGTCCTGACCCGCAAGCAGTGCCTGGTAGCAGGGCTTGCAATCGTATTGTCGGTATTGGCGACAACATTAGGAACATATTTGCTGATGTCCAGAGCCAACGGAAAAGCGGACGAGTTCTTCTTCTCTCCCATGTCACCAACCATCATGGTAGGCACGCTCGGCGTCTTTGCGCTGGTGAAATCGATCTCTTGGGAGTCTGTGTACGCCAAGCTCTCATTACTGCGGCCCATCATAGAAGCGTTGAGCGCTGCAAGCTTCTTCCTCTATCTATCCCACCCTCTTTTTCTGGATTTGTTACGACTGTCTGACGTCGGGCATTTCTCAGCCACGGCAAGCCCTATTGCTGGGATTCCTATCACCGTGGCCGTGATCACACTTATGGCGGTTTCGATTCGATTTGTTCTTTCGAAAGTCCCTATGCTCGATGTAAAGGCCATCTTGGGATAGATGCTCTCGCATGGCCGGAAGAGACCGCACAAACCGGCTATGTCGACCGCCAGGTAGTCTGCCGATCCGGACGCTGGAGCAGGCCCAGCTCAATGGCCGGTGGAGAGCCAGGTTTGGGACGTTGATTCGTCGTATGTGAGAACGCCGGTTTCCCCGCTGGCGAACTCACCCGTCCGCCTCAATGATGCTGCTGGCACTAGCCCAGAGAATGGCAGCCCAGGGGCACAACGCAGCTCTATATTGAGGTGACCCGAAAGATCTCGGGCTGCCCGCGGCGGCGTCGCATCCCGGCTCGCGCCCCGAAGCCCGTACTGCGGAATCGTCCCGCCGTAACGCAGGCTACCGACGAAACCACTAACTTTGCTCAACTGCCAGTATTTATTGGCACAGCAACAGTAAATAAATCCCTTAAAAATCAATTCATTAAAAAATAATTTCGGTTGCGCACGACAGAGTCCTCGTTTAAATTTCAACTAGAACGTTGAACGGGACTTTGCATGACCAAGCGTGACTGGCCCACCGCAGGCCTTGCAAAGACGAAACGAATCGGCAAGAAACCCAGGAAGCACGTCGCCAAACGGCGCATCTGAGGGGCTCATGATGGACATGCCCGACAATCCTTGGGCAGAGCGCTTTACCCCACTTCTGGATGCGGAGGAAATTTTCCGACGGGCTACCCAAATACTGTTATCCATGAGCTATCTTGGTCTGCCGATGGTGAATATCGCCAATTTTAGTCTGGTGCATAAACTCATGCAGCGGCCCCAAGAAGACAGGCAGCGGCTTCTAGCCAAGCCCTGCGTCCTAGTCCCGGATTCACCTGAGAGCCAGGATTGGATTCAGACGCTTGCGACTTATAGGGCGGTCGCTTCAGACGTGTTGGTCTACGATCCTGTCAATGATGCCAAATACATTTTTCTTCTTTCCGCAGGCATCAAGCGCCTCGTTGTGCGGTTGCTCGTGCTGGGCTACAGGATAAGTCGAAAGTTGCGTGGTCATGTTGCGACAGTCAAGCGCGAGTAACGCTACGGCTTGAACCTTGTTTCCTTCAACCTGTGCAGGCTTACGGTCGTGTAGATTTTGTCGCCTCGAATCTCGAACCATGGAAGGCCTTGGTATCCCTCTGGGTGGCTGACAGCCGTGAAGATCTTGGACATAGGCTGCTCTCTAACATTTTTCATCAGACCGGTCGGGGCTGTATTGCTCCCGCCACTTCCGGCAGTTCAATAGCAGGCTGACGTCAATAGAAGGGGCGGTAAATGGCGCTCCGCCACCGACTCAACCTACCTGCCGCCCTCGATGACCTGGAGTACGGGACGCCGCGGGCGTGTTGTTGTCTGGCCGTCACCGTCAAGTGCAGTCAAGGCCAGCCCAAATACCAAATCATCCAGCTCTTGGACGTGCACTGCGAGAGATTCAGCGATGTCGCTTCGGGTCAGACCATCTTCTCGAAGGGCCGAGAAGATCTTCTTGAAGATCTGCGACGTTTCCCGAGGAGCTTCATTCGGTTCCGCCCTGTGGTAGCCCCGTTGAGCGATCTCGATGCACAGAGAACGGTAGTGCCATTCGCTGGCGAGGCCTACATCCTTCAACCTGTACGCAAGGGCTGCTACAGAGACCGTCCATAACACTTTGCGCTGAATGAGCTGGTCCACCGTGGGCATGACCGGCGCGTTCGCGAGAACGCTTCCTTCTGGCATCAGAAAGGCAGACGCGAACTCGTTCGCCTCGCGTTCGGCCGCCCGTGCTTTCGGGCCGGCATGTCGGTGCATTACCAGATGTCCGAGTTCGTGCGCAGCGTCAAACCGGCTGCGCTCACAGGACTTCATCGTGTTTAAGAACACGAATGGCGTCAAAGAGTGCCACATTGAGTACGCGTCCACGTGCGCCGTGTCCTGCGACAACGAGAACACTCGCGCCCCTTTCGCCTCCAACAGGTGGACCATGTTCTTGATCGGCAACTCACCAAGGCCCCAGATCCGTCTGAGTGCTGCAGCCGCAGCTGAGGGGCTAGGCTCCTGGCTCAGGTCCGGGAGACTTGCAGTAGGTAACTCGAATCGTTGCTCGATCCACTGATTCAGCATCAGAGCCACGGCTCCAGCGCCCAGCGCTGAGTCTCGCTGCCCGGCTGTCATCTTAGACATGGACCGGAAGCTGACCGCGTCGGGCGTGATCTCCTGCGCGTCATCGCCAAGAAAAAACTGTACCGGGAAGTGGAGTTGGTCCGCAAGGATTTGAAGACGCTCCTTCTCCGGTTTGAACTCACCGCTCTCGTAGCCAGTGATCGATCGGACTTCTACCCCTACGAGTTCTGCGAGCTTCGTCTTGGTGAGGCCCCTGCGTCGTCGGGCAAGGCTTAGGCGGTTCGGGTTGAAATCTGGCCCGTAGCTCATACCTTCCGCCGAACCGCAACGTCAATGTCCGGTTGGACTGGTGGCGTGATCACAACAGGTTCACCGTCAAGCGGTTGAGCGTTCAAGATAATCCGCTCCTGCCATACGGAAACCCGACCGTCAGTGCCCACGGCCATTGGAAGAGATAGCTCAGCCCGGAGTTCATCCCTGGCGTGATGCACGAGCAGGATCCACGTCGAAACCTTTTCGTTTTCGTCGCACAACTCCACGGGAAATTCCATACCCGGAAGAAATAACTGAAGGCTTCTGTTGACTTCGATGGCGTCGGCGGTATTCGGCCCCTTGGATGAGGTCGTCGCGGGCGAAACGTTGGCGCTACCCGTGGCGTCGTTCCCGGTCGACACAATTATGGAAACGGCACCATCCGGGCTGACCGTCTTTGGTGAGTTCTGGTCGTTGAAACGGGTCCAGCCTTCCGGTCTAAGTGCATCGCGCAGTGTCCGGACTGCCTCGCTCCACGCCGCGATAGGCGGATAAAGGGGAGGATGGTTTTCCGTACAGTTGGCTTTGGCGATGTAGCTGGCCATAACCGCTTGCAATAACGGGCCATCGGTCAGGCCGAGCTGGGCCAAGCGAGCATGTACGGAGGACGGTTCGACGTGCAGGGTGGCATTCATTTGAAGTTCCGGAAGTTTAACTTCCTGAAATCCTACCACACATGAGTATTAAAAACAGGAAGTGTTCGATCGACATTCCTCGTCCCTGGGACCGCCGTTTGGTTGCGCTGGGTATATGTCGGGCTTGGATCAACTTGGGTGCCCCGCTCGGTTCGTCGAACTCCTAGCAGTCAGTAGATAGAACTGTGGATGAGATGAGCCTAGATGGCGAGGCGGCCCTATCCCCTTACCTCCCACATTGAATGTCCGCCTTCTGGCCGAGAACAGACGTAATCTAAAATAGTCTGACTTCCGCTTTGGCCGAGAATCGACGTCGCCCTCAAGGGTACGACCCACCTCATGCAAAAGCCAAATAGGAGCGGTCTGATCGACGGAGTTCGATCGAAATTGTAGGCCGAAGCAGACTGGATTCAGCAGCTTTCATGCTCCGGGAGCGCCAGCCTCCATCGCGCGCCCATCTTGGCGCCTGATTCCTACCGACTATATTCCGGCCCGACAGACTTTATTCTTTCCGATCACCCACGCTGGGGAACCCAGCCCGGTCTTAGCACTCTTAGGATGAGAGTGCTAGAATGTTCGCAAGGGGGTTTTACACGTATGAATCAATCGATGTCTTTACCCATTCCTGCGGCTTACAGCTTGGATAGCTATATCCAGACCGTGAACCGCTATCCCATGCTCAGCCTGGAAGATGAGCAGAAGTTTGCGCGTGCCTGGCACGACAACCAGGATGTCGAGGCGGCCCGTCAGCTGGTTGTCTCGCACCTGCGCGTGGTGGTGAGCGTGGCGCGGCATTATCTCGGCTATGGCCTGCCGCACGCCGACCTCATTCAGGAAGGCAATGTCGGCTTGATGAAGGCCGTGAAACGCTTCGATCCGGACCGCGGCGTACGCCTGGTGTCATTCGCACTACATTGGATCCGCGCCGAGATCCATGAATATGTTCTGAAGAACTGGCGGCTGGTCAAAGTGGCGACCACCAAGGCGCAACGCAAGCTGTTCTTCAACCTGCGCAGCCTGAAACAGTCGCTCAATGCCTTGACGATCAAGGAAGCCGACGCCATGGCCCGCGAGCTCAATGTCAGCCGCAAGGACGTGCTGGAGATGGAAACACGCCTGTCAGGGCACGATGTGTCGATCGACCCGACCATGGACGATGGCGAGGAAAGCTACAGTCCCCTCGCCTATCTGGCGAGCCCGGACGAAAACCCGGCCCAGTTGCTGGAACGCGAGCAGACCGAACAATTGCGGCACAAGGGACTGGTGAACGCACTGGAAGACCTCGACGAACGCAGCCGCCACATTATCCAGGCGCGCTGGCTGACCGAGGGTGAGGCCGCCACGCTGCACGAACTGGCTGCTGAATACGGCGTGTCGGCAGAGCGCATCCGCCAGATCGAGGCGCGTGCCCTGCAAAAAATGCGCGCCGCGATCCCGGCATAAGGTTTGTTTCCCCCAATGACAAGGCCCCGCAATTGCGGGGCCTTGTCATTGGGGGAAGGTCGATCAGAAAAACGAGCCGATCAGTACCGAAAAAATGCTGATCCAGGCCCAGACGATCAATCCCGTTACCACGACCATGGGAAAACCCTGAAAAGTCAAAAGCTGTTTCATTGTGCGTGCTCCATTAAAGTTGGTGAATTTTAATTGACTTGCGCCGTTTTGGGTATGTGTTCGCTTGATTGCCCTAAGAATCCTCGTCCTTGCCGCCCGAGCGGCGCGTCGGGAGCAGGGGATCATCGTCGTCCATCAGAATACGTTCGGCAGGCCCTTCCAGATCGTCGAACTGGCCGCTCTTGATCGACCAGAACACACCGAGGGCGATCAGCAACACGAATATGCCGGATAGCAAGAACAAGAACCCTAGGGTGCTGTTCATGGCATCACCAGCTCCTGCGTATGCTGATAATGCAGGGTGTTTTCCCGCGAGAGGCGGAGTTCAACCAGCCAGCGCCCACTCGCCGGCACCTGCAGCACGCCGCCATATACGCCTGCATCGAGCTCGGGCAGCGGGACGGTGAGCGTCGCCTGGACGGCGCCCGGGCGATGCAAACGCAACTCGGCCACGACGCGGTCGACCGGCAAACCGGTGTGGTTCCGGACACGAACACGGACCGTCCGGACGGATTCGTTGCCGTCCAGGCCACTGACGTCAATATCCCAGCCCAGTTCGGCCTCACGGTGCGCCTTGGACAGCTCCGACGAGATTGCAGTGGCCGCCTCCTGATTGTGGGGAACCACGCCTGAGAATCCGCTATACACCGGTCCGCCATTGCTGCCCAGCCACCAGCGCCCGATCGGCTCGGGCAGCCCCTTGTTCGCGATGTAGAGGAACCCCCCCATGAGCACCGTCAGCCCCGCGAAAAAAAACATGAGCAACTTGGGCGCCCAGTGCATGCGCCCGCCACGCCGCCGGAACAGGGTCAGGGCAAACAGCACCAGTGCCGTCGCGAAGAAAACCGAGATATGGATGGCGACCACATCCAGCCCGGGCCAGTGGCCAACGATGAGGACAAAATAAGCGACCAGCGGAATACCGCCCGCCAGCACCGCGCGCAGGATGGGTGGCAAACTGCGGATCAGGCCGCCCAGGGCGTACAGGACGAGCACAGCGGCCAGCCCGCCAAACAGGGTGATCACTGTATTAATCATGTTCTTCTTTCGGGCCGTCAAATCGAACGTTTTCGGAACGCGCCTCAGCCGGCTTGCCCTTCGGCGTGATGATCAGTTCGAAATGATGGGTATGTTCTGCCAGTTCAGGCGTCAGGCGCACGCTGGCCTGAACGAGCCCGCTGTGCCCTGGTTTGATCGTGATTTCGCGGAAATTCCCCAGGTCAAGCGCGCCAGCCGGTATGCCGCTTGCGCTGATCTCATAGGTCTGGTCCCGCGCCGCCTTGTTGGTGATGCGGACCTGATATCGATTGCGGATGTCTCCGTTCGACAACACGACGTACAAAGGCTGCCGAATCTGATTGACCGCACGGTCGTAGCTGCCGCGGGTGCCGATGCTGTAGGCGAGATACGCGCTCATCAGAATCAGGGCCGCGCCATAGCCGATGGTTTTCAGGCGCTTCCATTCCACTCTTGGCGCAGTCGGTTCGGGTGCGGCCAGATTCTGTTCCGAGTCGTAGCGGATCAGGCCCTGTGGGAAGCCGAATGAATCCATGATGGTGTTGCAGGCATCAATGCAAAGCCCACACGAAATGCATTTGTATTGGAGCCCGTCGCGGATATCGATGCCGGTCGGGCATACCTGCACGCATAGTCCGCAATCGACGCAGTCGCCCAATCCTTTTTCGTGGCGCTCGTCCAGCGTACGTTGGCCGGCACGCGCGCTGGCGCGCCCATGCGCCCCTTCACCCCGCCTCGCGTCGTAATGCACGGCCAGGGTTTCGGGTTCGTACATCACGCTCTGGAAACGTCCGTACGGGCAAACATAAGTACAGATCTGCTCGCGCATCAACCCAGCGGCAGCGTAGGTGGAAATCGTGAGGATGCTGACGGTGATATATGCAGCAGCAGCAGCCTGGCCGGTGAAAAAGTCCAGCACCAATTGCGGCGCATAAGCGTAATAAGCCACGAATGTCATGCCCGTCCAGAACGATGCCAGCACCCACAGGACATGCGTGCCGCCGACCTTGAGCAGCTTTTCACGATTCCAGGGCTGGCGGTAGAGGCGCACGCGCGCGGGCCGCTCGCCCTGAATCTTATGCTCGATCCAGATGAAGAAATCGGTCCACAGCGTCTGGAAACAGAAATATCCGCAAAATGCGCGCCCCACCAGGCCGGTGACGAAGAACAGCAGGATGGCGGCGATGAACAACAGCAGCGCCAGCCAGACAACGTCCTGCGGATAGACCGTGAGACCGAAGATCAGGAAGCGCCGTCCCGGCAGATCAAACAGGACAGCCTGGGACGGGGCATCGAGCCTCGACCACGGCAACCACGGCAGCAGGAAATAGATCGCATAGGCCAGCACCAGCACCGTCGTCTTGAAACGACGAAACCGCCCCTTTACCGAGCGGGTAAAAATCGGAATACGCTTCTGGTAAAGCCCTAGCTGCTCTTCTAAGCCTGTTTGCATGGTGTGGCCGTTGGATCCGCGGGAAGCAAAAGCCCCCGTGAACGGGGGCTTTGCTCATGTCAGTCTGCAGTTCTACTGCCCACCGCCCAGTTCATGGACATAGACCGTCAAAACCTTGATCTGTTCAGGCGAAAGACGTCCAGCCCATGCTGGCATCACACCCTTGTTGAGGCCGCTGGCGATGACACTGCGAATGGCTGCGACTTTTCCTTCCGCGCTGCTTGCCGCGGGCACGTTGGCCCACAGCCAGATATTGTCGGTCAGGTTTGCCGAACCGATCTCCTTGCGCCCTTTGGCGTCGGCACCATGACAGTAGTAGCAGGCCGCGGTTTCGCTATGGAACAGGACATTGCCGGCCGCGGCCTTGGTGGCGTCATGACCGATTCCCGAAAGACTGGCCACGTAATTAGCCAGCTCGTCGATCTGCTCGGGCGAGAGCACCTCGCTGAAGGTCGGCATGTAGCCATGACGGCCACCTGTGATCGTTTCATGAATCTTGTCGAACGAACCACCATACAGCCAGTCGTCGTCGGTCAGGTTGGGAAAGAAGCCCACCACGCCCTGGCCGCCCGCCTGGTGACAGGGCGCGCAGTTGTCAGAGAAGAGCGCCTTGCCCGCCGACAGGATGAAGCCGTTCATGTCCGGATCCTTGGCGACCTGGGCATAGGACATCGCCGCGACCTTGTCGAAATAGGGCTTTTGTGCAGCCGCAGCCTGATTCATGTCTTCCATCAGAAGCGCACGGGTATTCCAGCTATGCGTCTTGGTCTCGCCATCGCTGTTGACGTAGGTGATGTTCGACAGACCGCCTATCCAGCCCTTGCCGAACGGCCAGGACGGGTAGATCGTCCAATACACGAGGGCGAACACCACCGTGACGTAGAACGTGTAGACCCACCAGACCGGCAGCGGATTGTTGTATTCCTGCAGGTCTCCATCCCAGGCATGGCCCGTGGTTTGCACAGTTTGAGATTGTAGTTTTTGCTCGCTCATTGCTTGTCCTTCGTGTCTTCCTGATCGTCCAGGAACGGTATGTTGCGGTAAGACTCGAGTTGGTCGCTCCGCTTCTTGCTACCGTAGGCGTAGATCACGATGCCGATAAAGGTGACGAAAAAGATGACCAGGCCAAGGGGTTTGGTGTTTTCGGGTTTCGAAAACCACATCAAAAAGTCCATTCCAAACCCTCCGGCCTGTTTCGATCAGCGGTCGTTGACGAATGCGTCGTCCTTGTATTTGCCGAAATCGACCATGGTGCCCAACACCTGCAGATAGGCTACCAATGCATCCATCTCGGAAATACCCGAACGATCGCCGTCATAGTTGCCGAAGTTGGCCTGTTCGATCAGGCTCTGCTGCGCATTGGGAATGTGCAGCTGCTTGGCAACGGTTTCACCGAACTTGGCCACGTTCGCCTTGTATTCGGCATCCGTCAGCGAGTACGGCACCCCGACCTTGCGCAACGCCTTCATACGTTCCGCGATATCGGACGTATCCAGTGGCGTCGCCTTCAGCCAGGGGTAGTTCGGCATCACCGACTCGGGCACCATCGAGCGCGGCGCGGTCAAGTGCTGGACATGCCACTCGTTCGAATATTTGCCGCCTACGCGCGCCAGGTCCGGGCCGGTACGCTTGGAGCCCCATTGGAAGGGGTGGTCGTACTGCGACTCCGCTGCCAGCGAGTAGTGGCCGTAGCGCAACTTCTCGTCACGGAACGGGCGGATCATCTGGGAATGGCAGAGATAGCACCCCTCACGCTGATAGATGTCACGTCCGCGCTGTTCCAGCGGGGTATAGGGACGTACGCCGTCGACCTTCTCGATGGTCTTGTCGATGAAGAACAGGGGCGTGATTTCCACCAGGCCGCCGACGCTGATCGCCAGCATGGTCAACACCGCCAGCAGGCCGATGTTGGTTTCAATCCATTCGTGTTTGAAGTTGAAGTTCATGATCTATCTTTTCCCGAATCATGCGTGAGCCAGCTTGGCGGCCAGCTTGGCTTCCAGCGCGGCGCTTTCGCGTTTGCCCTGACGGATGGTCATGAACACGTTGAAGGCCATCATCACCATACCGGTCAGGAAGAACATGCCGCCGATGGCGCGCATCGCGTAGAAGGGGTGCATGGCCGCAACCGACTCGACGAACGAATACTGGAGGTTGCCGAACTCGTCAAATGCGCGCCACATCAGGCCCTGGGTGATCCCGGAAATCCACATTGCGACGATATAGAGAACGATGCCGATCGTGGCCAGCCAGAAATGCCACTCGATCAACTTGCGGCTGTACATTTTGGTGTCCCACAGCTTGGGCATCATGTGATACAGCGAGCCGAAGGTGATCATCGCGACCCAGCCCAGCGCGCCGGAGTGGACATGGCCCACGGTCCAGTCGGTGTAGTGCGACAGTGCATTGACTTCCTTCAGCGACATCATCGGGCCTTCGAAGGTCGACATGCCGTAGAACGACAGGGCCACGATCATGAAGCGCATGATCGGGTCGGTACGCAATTTATCCCAGGCGCCCGACAGGGTCATGATGCCGTTGATCATGCCGCCCCACGAGGGCATCAGCAGCAGGATGGAGAACGCGGCGGCCAGGGAGGAGGTCCAGTCCGGCAAGGCGGTCCAGTGCAAGTGGTGAGCGCCCACCCACATGTACATGAAACCCAGCGCCCAGAAGTGGACGATGGACAGCCGATAGGAATAGATCGGCCGGCCGGCCTGCTTGGGCACGAAGTAATACATCATGCCGAGGAAAGCCGCGGTCAGGAAGAAGCCCACCGCATTGTGGCCATACCACCATTGCGTCATCGCATCCTGCACGCCCGAGAACAGGCTGTAGGACTTCATCGAGAACAGGTCGATGGGCATCGCCAGATTGTTGAAGGTATGCAGCAGCGCGGTCGCCAGGATAAAGGCCAGGTAGAACCAGTTGGCCACGTAAATATGCGGCTGCTTGCGGCGCATGATGGTCCCGACGAACACCGTGAGATACGCGACCCACACGACTTCGATCAGGATATCGATCGGCCATTCCATTTCCGCGTATTCGCGCGACTGGGTATAGCCCAGCATATAGCTGAAGTCTGCCAGCGCGATGGCGGCCATCCAGCCCCAGAACGTGAAACTGGCCAGGCCGTCCGAAATCAGGCGGGTCTGGCAGGTACGCTGAACCACGTAGTAGGAGGTGGCAAACAACGCCGAGCCACCGAAGCCGAAAATCACCGAGGTGGTATGAACGGGACGGAATCGCCCGAACGAAATGTAGGGACTATCGAAGTTCAGAAACGGCCAGGCCAGTTCGGAGGCGATATATACGCCCACGAACATGCCGATCACAGCCCAGACGATCGACATGACGGCAAATTTCTTAACGACTTCGAAGTTGTACTGCTCCGCACCGGAATATGTGGTTACCGCCATGGCCCGCTCCTGTTGTACCCGTAATAGCGCCTGCGCCGCGCCTTAACAGCATATGCTTATATTAAAAAACTGCGGGATTATATTCCGGCCACCCTGGGTCCCGCAAGCCCAAAACCGGGCTCAGGAAGGCAGCAACAGCAATTTCAGATCGTGCGCGATCGCTTCCGGGCTGCTGCCATAGGGCATGAGCAATCTCAAATTTCCCTTAGGATCATAGATATACGTCCCGGCACTGTGATCGATCAGATAATCGCCTGCGGCTTTAACCGATGTCTTTTGATAGACGACTTTGTATTCTTTTGCCAACTGCTTCAGCGTTTCGGCATCGGTATACATTCCCAGGAATGCCGGATTGAAGGCGGGGACGAACTGTTTCAGGATGTCAGGGGTATCACGCTGCGGGTCCAGCGTCACAAAAATGACCTGTACGCGTCCGGCCTGGTCTCCGAGGAGTTTGAGTGCTGCGGCAAAGTCCGACAGTGTCGTGGGACATACGTCCGGACAATGCGTATAGCCGAAAAAGATGGCGACGACCTTGCCCTTGAAGTCCGCCAGCGTACGCACACGGCCGTTGTGATCGGTCAAGCGGAAATCCCGCGCGAAGCCTGCGCCTGTAATATCGGTCGCCTGGAATGAGGGCGGCTGCGGGGCAGGGTGACACCCCGAAAGCGCGATCAGCGCCATCGCCCAGACTGCGGCGAGCCAGCGTGTCATGCCTTGATCTGCTCGAACAGCTGTCCGGGGATATCCGCCAGCCGGTATTTGCCGGACTCCACCGCCTTCGCCAGCTTGTCCAGCGTAGTGTCCTGCAACAGATCGATGATTTTCTTCTTCACGGGCACCCAGCGAAAATGCAGCGGACACGCCGTCTCATCGCTACATTTTTTCAGTCCCAACAGGCAGCTCTGCGTAAACGCAGGCCCTTCTGTCAACAGCAGGATTTGCATCAGGGTGATCTTGTCACCACCCTCACGCAGGCAGAAGCCGCCCAGGCGACCCCGAAAGGAAAACAACAAATTGCCTTTGGCCAGGCTCTGCAGGATTTTGGCCAGATAGGGTGCGGGTACGCCCAGTTTGGCGGCGATATCCTTGTTCAGCACCGGCGTGGCGTCAGGCTGGGTAGCCATGTAGATCAGCGCCTGAACGGCATACTGACTGGTGCGCGAGAGGATCATTCTGTACCCCAATGAAATGAATTGGGGACAATATAAAACAATCCTGTCTGAATATCTAGTTAAAAGCCTGAATTCCCATACAAATCAAATGGGTAAGTTGATGTAATGATCAACCAGCATGATTGCGAACAACAGGCTCAAATACCAGATGGAATAGCGGAAGGTTTGCTTGGCGAGCGCATCGCTATATTCGCGATATAAACGCCAGCCATAGTGGATGAAGCGCCCCCCGAGCAAAACGGCACCTGCCAGATAGATCCACCCGCCCATGCCCGTCCCGACCGGCAACATGGTCACGGCAAACAGCAGCACGGTGTAGAGCAGTACATGCAGGCGGGTATAGGCCTCGCCGTGCGTCACCGGCAGCATCGGCAGGCCGGCCCGGGCGTATTCCTCGCGCCGGTATAGCGCCAAGGCCCAGAAATGCGGAGGTGTCCAGGCAAAAATGATCAGGAACAACAAGAGCGCATCATGATGGATTTCGCCCGTTGCCGCGGCCCAGCCAAGTACCGGCGGCATCGCGCCGGACGCGCCGCCAATGACAATGTTCTGCGGCGTAGCCGGTTTCAGCACGGCTGTATAGATCACCGCATAGCCGACGAACGTGGCCAGTGTCAGCCACATCGTGAGCGGATTGACGAATACATTCAGCAGGTACAGGCCAGCCCCCCCCACCACGCCGGAAAACACCAGCGTCTGGGTGCTGGTCAATTCGCCGCGAGGCAGCGGACGAGCACGTGTACGCGCCATCACCGCATCGATTTTCTGTTCGATCAGACAATTGAATGCCGCCGCCGCACCGGCCACCAACGCGATCCCGAGCGTGCCGGCCCACAGTGCATTCCAGCTTGGCCAACCGGGCACGGCGAGGAACATGCCGATCACGGCCGTGAATACGATCAGGCTGACGACACGCAGCTTGCACAAAGCCAAAAACTGTTGGCATCGGCAGGCCGCGCCCTGAACCATCAAAGATTCCATGTTCATCTCCTGCGCACCCGATAATTCAGCACAACCAGGCTGGACAGCAACAATGCCGCACCCACATTGTGCGCGACCGCCACGGCCAACGGCAGGCTAAACAGGACATTGCTGATGCCCAGCGAGACCTGCAACACCAACAGCCCACCTATGACCAGCCCCATGCCGGCGTAGCCGGGACTACCTACCAGGCGCAGAACCAGCCAACTCAAATACAGCGTCACTACCAAGGCCATGACCCGGTGCGTCCAATGGATGGCGGTCAATGCCGACAATGGCAACAACTCACCGGTCGCGGTCTCGCCAAGATTCCGGTGCAGGGTGAAGCCCTGCTCGAAATCCATCGGCGGCACCCAGGCACCGTGACACAGCGGGAAATCGGGGCAGGCCAAGGCTGCATAGTTGGTGCTCACCCAGCCGCCCAGCCCGATTTGCATCGCCACCAGAATCAGCCCCAGCAAGGCCCCGTTGCGTAGATGATCGCTATTCGCATAGTAGGTGTGGCCCGATTGGCCGCGTTCGCGCAGCCAAAGCCAAAGCAGTAGCGCGAGGGTCGTCATTCCGCCCAGCAGATGCGAACTGACGATCAACGGCTTGAGCAACTGGGTGACTGTCCACATACCCAGCATGGCCTGGAACACGATCAGACCGAGTAGCAGCCAAGGCAAGCCAAGGCCACCGCGTGTTTCATGCCGACCGCGCCATGCCAGTATGGCAATGGCCAGCACCAGCAAACCCAGCGTGCCAGCAAAATAGCGATGCACCATCTCCTTCCAGGCTTTCGCATGGGACACCGGCCCATCCGGGCGCACGGCAAGTTCTGCGTTGATGGCGTCCGCGGCGTTGTGCGGGGTCAGCTTGCCGTAACATCCGGGCCAGTCGGGGCAGCCCAGTCCGGCGTCGGAGAGACGAACGTACGCACCCAAGGCCACCACTCCGAACGCAAGGATCAGGGCAGCCAAAATGATTTTCCGATATGTCGTCATGGTCGCGGATCAGCCTATCTGGGATGCCTTGAGCAGCAGCTTGAGGTCTTTCATCATGCGGTCGAAATCGGCCTGAGCCGGGAAACGCAGCATCAGATTACCCAGCGGATCGATCAGATAGATGTGGTCGACCCGATTCTGCGCAGCTGGAAACTGCGCCACGAAAGCCGCGTTCGCCGGCCGCCACACATGCAAATCGGGATGCGCCTGTAACAGCTTCGCGTCCGGCGTACCGCTGTCGGTCACCACCCACAGCCGCTCGATGCGGTCCTGCTCCTTACCTTGCGCGATCCGCGTCTGGCGCATCAGATAGAGTTGCCATGCGCACGCCGCGTCGCAGCGAGTTGGACCCACATGCACCATCACCCATTTCCCGTGCAGTGCCTCCAGATCGTACGAGCGGCCATCGGGCGTGCTGCCCGCAGTTTGCTGCAGGGGGGTGACCTTGAGCAGGTCACCGTAATTGGAATGGCCCGCCGGACGCCATCCCGCGTAGGCCAGATAAGCAGCCACCACAGGCATCAGAAACACGCCGACCAACAACAGGAATTTACCGCGAGGAGTTAATTGCATACTCGAAACCATTTCGGACGTTGGGTACATCAGTCATCGTCATCCCGATGACGCTTTACGTTCAGGACCAGCCACAACACTGCCAGCGTCGTCGCCAGACTGTACCACTGGATTGCATAGCTGACATGCATGCTGACGCCGGTATCAGGACGCGGCCAGTCACGAACCAGGCCATCCGCCAGCGGAGTGGTCTGCAATAACAGCAGCGGTTGCAGCGTCAGCCGGGTAGTTGCGGCATAGCGTGCGAAATCCAGGTTCTGCCACACCCGTCCCTGGGACGGCGCATGCATCAACTCGATATAGCGGCTGTGCGGATCGACGGCCATGCCTTCGAGTCGTATCAGCCCCCCCGGCGTCGGCGGCAAGGGAATCTTTTCGCGAGAGGGCCCTACCGCCACCCAGCCGCGATTGACCAGAATGGCAAGCGGCCCGCCCTCTATGATGAGCGGCGTCAGTACGTGATATCCCGCCACCCCTTTATAAACTCGGTTGTCGAGGAAGATGGTATGCGCCGCGTCAAACACCCCGCGCACTTCCAGCTTCCGGTACAGCACGCTGTCGCGGTCCAGCAGTGTGCTGCCGACATGGATGGGCGCTTCCCGAATCGCCACATCGTAACGTGCCTGCAAGGCGCGCTTGGTTTCGGCGCGCCCACTCTGCCAGTTGCCGAGCCACAAGGTCAGCACAAAAAAGAACAATGCAGCCAGGGTCGGCCAGAGCCTCGGGGAAAACTGCCATGGGCCTACACGCAGTCTCAACAAGTGCATAGGCCCGCCAATCCGGTTAGACTGGAATTTTTACGAGCATCCCGTTCCATGCGCATCGTTGCCCTGCTCTTCATCGTGTTCATCCTGGCCAGCCTCGCCAGCGCACTCTACTACCTCATCAAGGACAAGGGCCGATCGGATCGTACAGTCAAGATGCTGACGGTGCGCGTCGTGCTTTCCCTCACCCTTTTTCTGCTGCTGATGGGTGGCTACTACTTCGGCATCATCCCGCAAACCGGGCTGCGTTAGCCTATCCCCCGCAACAAAAAGCCGCGCTGAACGCGGCTTTTTGTTGAACCGGTGCCACGGTCAAGCGTGGCCCGCCTGCTGCGTATCAGCTCCCGACCTAGATCAACCAGTAAACCAGGATGAACAACAGCACCCACACCACATCGACGAAGTGCCAGTACCACGATACGGCCTCGAATGCGAAATGATGTTCGGCAGTGAAATGCCCGGCGATCGAACGCAGCAGCATGACGATCAGCATCGTCGTTCCCACCAGCACGTGAAAACCGTGAAAGCCGGTCAACATGAAGAAGGTCGCACCATACACGCCTGCACCCAGCGTCAGCCCCATCTCGGTATAGGCGTGATGGTATTCGTAGGCTTGCAAACATAGAAAGACCACACCGAGCGTGACCGTCATCCCCAGCCCTAGAATCAGCTGCATACGGTTGTTCTTTTTCAGTCCCCAGTGTGCCCAGGTGACCGTCACCCCAGAACTCAGCAGCAACAGCGTGTTGATGGCCGGAATGCCCCATGCTTCCATCGGCGTGAATTTCAGGCCATCAGCGGTAAGGCCGGGCCCCGCAGTCGGCCACGCCGCCTTGAACGTGGGCCAGAGTTGCTGCATCGTGTCGGACTCGCCCAGCCAAGGCACCGACAGCACCCGGGTATAAAACAGCGCGCCGAAGAAAGCGGCGAAGAACATCACTTCGGAAAAGATGAACCAGCTCATGGACCAGCGGTACGAGGAATCCACCTGCTTGTTGTAGCGGCCGGCTTCGCTGTCTCGGATCACTTCGCCAAACCATCCGAACATCATGAAAAACAGCACGGCCACCCCGGCCAGCAGCACCCAGAGGCCATGGTTGATTTCGTGCATGGTCATGACGCCTCCCACTGCCATCGTCAGCAGGGCCACCGACCCGATGATCGGCCAGAGCGAAGGTTGCGGCAGGTAATATTTATCGGTTTGTGCCAGGCTCATGTCTTTCCCTCTTCCTCGTCTATATGATCGTTTACTTCACGAACTGCAGCACCAGGTACACCACCAGCAATAATGTCAGAACAAACACCACACCGCCGACCAGCCCGGCAATGATGATCTGTGCCTGCGTCAGGCTTTGCGCGTCATCATCGTAATCGCGCCGTTTGCGCACGCCGAAAAAACTCCAAAACACGGCAAGTGCAGCACGCAGGTTCCCCTTTTCAGCCATGCGGCACTTTTTCCGGCAACGTCGCCGTCTGCGCCTTGGGATCCGTGTTGAAGAAGGTGTAGGACAAGGTCACGGTATGCAAGTCCTTGTCCATCGACGGATCCAGCACGAACAACACCGGCATCTGGCGCCGTTCGCCCGCAGCCAGCTTCTGCGGAGTGAAGCAGAAGCACTCGATTTTCCTGAAAAATGCGCCTGCGCGGGCCGGCCCGTAACTTGGCACTGCCTGGCCCACGATTGCATGGTCGCTGTTGTTGGCCGCTTCGTAGTCCACCTGCACCAGCTGGCCCGGATGCACCTTGATACTGCGCTGCATGGTTTTGAATTGCCACGGCAGCCCCTCGTTGGTATTGGCGTCGAATTCAATCGTCACCCAGCGGCTGGTATCGACCTGGGTGTTTTTCACCAGACTCTGCTCGTCGCCAGAATTGATTCCGGTCACTTCGCAAATCTTGTAATAAAACGGTACCAGCGCAAACCCAAACCCGAACATGCCCAGCGCCACAACAATGAGCTTGGTCAGCGTGTTGGATTTGCCGGTGGTCATGGTCTATTTCAATCCGTTGTATAGCGTGAACAGGAACAAGCCAATCGCAATGGCAGCCAGAATGCCGGCCGTCAGATATTTGCCATTTTGCTTGTTGTCCGTCATGCCGATTGAATCGCCGCTCATTTCACCACCGGTGCGGTTTCAAAAGTATGGTAAGGCGCGGGCGAAGGCACCGTCCACTCCAGGCCTTGGGCCCCTTCCCAAACCTGATCGCTCGCCTTGGCCCCGCCCTTGATCGTTTTCAGCACCAGAACCAGGAAGATCAACTGGCTGAATCCGAAGATGAAGGCGCCCACGGTCGCAATCTGGTTGAACTCAGTGAACTGCAGTGCATAGTCGGGTATGCGTCGCGGCATGCCGGCCAGGCCGAGGAAGTGCATCGGGAAAAACACGATGTTCATGCCAATGACGGACAGCCAGAAGTGCGTTTTTCCGAGCGTCTCGTTGTACATATGGCCCGTCCATTTCGGCAGCCAGTAATAGATCCCGGCAAAAATGGAGAACAAGGCGCCGGAGACCAGCACATAGTGGAAATGCGCCACGACGTAATAGGTGTCCTGCAGCTGGATGTCGACCGGCGCCATCGCAAGCACCAGTCCCGAAAAGCCGCCTATCGTGAACAGGCACACGAACGCGATGGCGAACAGCATCGGTGTCTCAAACGTCAGCGAGCCTTTCCACATCGTGGCCACCCAGTTGAACACCTTCACCCCGGTCGGGACCGCGATCAACATGGTGGAGAACATGAAGAACAGCTGCGCCGCCACCGGCATGCCCACGGCGAACATGTGATGCGCCCACACGGTGAACGACAGGATCGCGATCGACGCAGTGGCATACACCATCGAGGCGTAGCCGAACAAGGGCTTGCGGGAGAAGGTCGGAATGATCTGCGAGATGATGCCGAAAGCCGGCAGGATCAGGATGTAGACCTCGGGATGCCCGAAGAACCAGAAGATATGCTGGAACATCACCGGGTCGCCACCGCCTGCCGCGTTGAAGAAATGAGTACCGAAATTACGGTCGGTAAGCAACATGGTGACCGCACCCGCAAGGACCGGCATGGTGGCGATCAGCAGATAGGCGGTAATCAGCCAGGTCCAGACGAACATCGGCATCTTCATCAGCGTGAGCCCAGGCGCGCGCATGTTGAGGATGGTGGTGATGATGTTGATCGATCCCATGATCGACGACAGGCCCATGATGTGCACGGCCAGAATTGTCAGGTCATAGGACACGCCGCCCTGGATGAAAAGCGGCGGGTACATCGTCCAGCCGCCGGCCACGGCGCCGCCAGGCAGCCAGAACGACCCCAGCAGCATGATGCCGGCCACCGGCAAGAGCCAGAAACTCCAGTTGTTCATGCGCGGGAATGCCATGTCGGGCGCACCGATCATCAGCGGCACCTGCCAGTTCGCAAAGCCGGTGAAGGCCGGCATGATGACGCCGAAAATCATGATCAGGCCGTGCATCGTGGTGAGCTGATTGAAGAAATCGGGGTGCATCAGCTGCATGCCCGGCTCGAAAAGTTCGGAGCGAATCAGCAGCGCCATCGAGCCGGCAGTAAACAGCATGATGAGCGAGAACCACAGGTAGAGCGAACCGATATCCTTGTGGTTGGTCGTGGTCAGCCAGCGCATGATTCCGGTGGGATGCGCGTGGTGTCCGTGGTCGTCGTGGGCGTGTGCTGCGTCAGACATGACTGTGCTCTCCTCTCGGTTGTTCACTGCGCGGCGGGGGCGGCGGCGACGGCTGCTCCCCCGCGGGCGGCTGCGATGTCCGCGGGCTGTGCCGCGTCACCCATTTTGTTGTCCCAGGCATTGCGCTCATACGTCACGACCGCGGCGATTTCCGCATCGGACAAGCGGTCGGCGAATCCGACCATGGCAGTGCCTGGGCGACCGCCGTGCACCACGATATTGATATGCGCGGCAATCGGCCCGGTGGCGACCTTGGAACCGTTCATCGCAGGGAACACGCCTGGCAGGCCCATGCCATTGGCCTGGTGGCAGGCGGCGCAGTTGGCTTGATAGACTTTCTCGCCCCGTGCCACCAATTCCTTCACGTCAAAAGTTTTGGTGTTGTCGGCCGCAGCAGCCTGCGCCGACCCTTTCTTCTTGGCCACCCAGGCTTTGTAATCCTCCTCGGAGACCACTTTGACCACGATCGGCATGAAACCATGGTCCTTGCCGCACAGTTCGGCGCATTGGCCGCGATAGGTGCCGATCTTGTCCGCCTTGAACCAACTGTCCCGGATGAAGCCAGGGATGCCGTCCTGCTTGACGCCGAATGCGGGAACCCACCAGGAATGGATCACGTCATTGGCGGTAATCAGCAAGCGCACCCGCTTGCCAACCGGTACCACCATTGGATCGTCCACTTCGAGCAGGTAGTGTTCATCCTTGGCCGCCGTGCCGTCGATCTGTTCACGCGGTGTGGCAAGTGTGCTGTAGAAGTGAACGCCTTCGTTAAGGTAATCGTAACCCCATTTCCACTGGTAGCCCGTGATCTTGACGGTCATGTCGGGATTGGAGGTGTCTTTCATCTCGATCACGACCTTGGCGGCGGGATAGGCCATCCCCACCAGGATGATGAACGGGATGACGGTCCAGATGATTTCGACTGTGGTGTTTTCGTGGAAGTGCGCAGCTTTGTGGCCGACCGATTTGCGGTGCTTGACCAGCGAGTAGAACATCATGCCGAAGACGATGATGAAAATTCCGACGCACACCAGCATGATGAGGTTATGCAGATGGAACACCTCCCTCGCCACCTGACTCGCCGGTGGTTGCAGGTTGTATGCATAGTCTGCCAGTGCTGACTGGCTGGCTGCCCATACCGCCCCCATCACCCCTGCCCTTTGCCACATGCTTTTCATCGCGTTCCCCGTCCTCTGACTTTGTTATGGGTAGTCGTTGCGGCGCGTATTGCCCTATGCCTGCAACTTTCTGCGTAAGGTCGCAGCCAGTTGCAGCCGCGCCTCGTCACTCAGGTACTGTCCGACTTTTGTTTCGCGACCATGAGAACTCAGGCTGAGACGGCAGTTTCTGCCTGACGTCCCGCAGTCGCATATCACACGCGCCCATTGGCGATTCATTTCACGGCGCTCTCCATACGTGCCGGCATGCCACTCCAGCACTATCACATCCCCTTCAATCGTTAGTGTTTCGTAATCCCCTTCTCGGCTGCGCAGCGTCTCCAGTGCCCATGCCAGCAATCCAATTTCCAATCCGGCAAATGGCAAGATCAGCCAGTATCCCAGGAGCGCGAAGCCACTTGCCGTTACAAAACATACTGTCGCCAGACTCCAGAGCACCAGCTGCTGCTGGCGGTGTGTCAAGGAATGGTTAGGGCGGGACTGGAATACAAACGCGCCTGCTGACACACCTTCACAGTCTTCCGTATTCACCTGTTCCATATGGAGAAGCGAGGAAACCGCGTGCGGCATCATGTCGCAGATTAACTTATTGATTTGTTTATAAAATATCGTTATTACAGACTATTCTAAGATACTAACCAATCAGGCAGCGTCAGCCATTGCGGCATGTTCAACGGCAAACCTTCCCTCTCAAAAAATCCCTGAACGCCCAGACACGGACCGGGCAGGCGCGTACTCAAGGCCGCCAGGTTTTCCGCTGCCTGCGGCATTGCCGGCTCGATGTGGTTGCCCACCCACCCTGCCCACGGGACACGTCGCAGGGTGATCGATTCGGCCGTCAGCAATGCATGATTCAGACAACCCAGTCGCAGTCCCACCACCAGCGCGACGGGCAGGCCCAGACGCAGAGCAAGGTCCGCCATATCCTCGTGCTCATTCAGCGGGACCCGCCATCCCCCTGCGCCCTCGATCACCACGACATCGGCGATGGCGGCGAGGCGCGCATGCGCTTCGGCGATGACCTCCAGGTCGATCCGCACACCGAGCGACTCCGCGGCAATATGCGGCGCGATGGGTTCGGCAAAGGCGTAGGGATTCACATCGCGCACGTCCGCGTGAACGTTGGCCGCCTGCATGAGCGCAACCACATCCTCATTCAATTCACCCGGCGCAGCGCCGGCCGACACCGGTTTCATTGCCGCCACCCGCAGCCCGCGCGCGCGCAGCGCATGAATCAGCGCCACCGCCACGCGCGTCTTGCCGACGCCCGTATCGGTGCCGGTGACGAACAATCCGCGCACACTCATGCCAGCCCCAGTTTGCGGCGACGCTCGCCGATGTTGAACTGGATCACCTGCCGTCCGTCTTCGCGCCGGCTCTTGTCACCTGCCCAGGCATGGCCATAGATCACTTCGAAAGTCGCCGGCAGCCGTCCGTCGCGGCGCTGCATTTCATAGGCCTGCTCAAGCCGCGACCACGCCGTCTTGCCCAACAGGCCGCGGCGTCGGGCCGAGGCCGCATTGTGCGCGCCGATTCCCTTGAGATCGCGCATCAATGACTTGAGGTCGGCATAGGTCAGCGTCAGCATCTCCATTTCCATCACCGGGCTCGAGAACCCGGCGTGGATGAGCATGTCGCCGATGTCGTGCAGGTCGATGAAGCGATTGACGTGCGGCGCATCGTCGATAGCCGTGAAGGCCTCGCGCAGTTCCTTCAGCGTGTCGGGGCCGAAGGTGGCGAAGATCAGCAGACCGCCAGGCGCCAGCACCTGATGAAACTCCTTGAACGTGGCTTCAAGATCGTGCGCCCACTGTATGGCCAGGCTGGACCAGACGAGATCCATGCTGTTGGGTTCAAGCGGAAGCCGCTCCATATCGGCGCACACCAGATGATTCGACTCCGCAGGAGAAGGCGCCAGACGATGCAGCACACGCCGCGCCCACGTCGGCTGCGGCAGGCGGGCACGTGCCGCCATGAGCATGGCTGGCGCGATGTCGAGCGCACAGAATTCGGAGGCTGCATAGCGCGCACGCAGATGCGCCAATCCATAGCCGGTGCCCGTGCCGACATCGAGCACGCGGCCTGGTTGCAGCGACATGAAGTCGAGACGTTCCAGCAAGCGATCGCATACTTCGCGCTGCAATACCGCGTGCGCGTCGTAGCTGGTGGCGGCATGATCGAACGCGCGCCGCACTTCGGCGAAATCGAGCTCGGCTTCAGTCATGGGCAAAGCCTGCGATTGCGGCAGCCACGTCTGCACTGTGGGACAGATGCGGCGCATGCGCAGCCCTGGCCAGTTCGACATACCGTGCGTTTGGGAGGGTTTCAGCCAGCCAGCGCCCTGCTGCCGCCGGCGTCAATGCATCGAGTGCGCCATGCAGCACCAACGTCGGCTGCGTCAGGCGCGTCAACTGCTGACGCAAGTCTGTTTCACGCAGAATCGTCAACCCACCCGACAAGGCCTCGGCGCGCGCCTGCGGCAGGGCCAGAAAGTGCTGGCGCAGCCGCTGCAACAATGATTTTTGATCGGGCACGCCACGTGTCTGCAAGCTGAGAAAGCGCAGTAGCGTGGCCTGCGGGTCGGCCAGCAGCGATGCGCCGAAATCCTCCAGGTCGGTTGCAGACACCCCATGTGACCAGCTTTCATCTGCGACGAAACGTGGTGTCGAGGCCAGCAGGATCAGGCGACTCAATTTTCCCGGGTGATCGAGCGCGGCGCGCATCACCACTTGTCCACCCAATGACCAGCCCAGCACGGTGCTGCCTTCCGGAACCTGTTCCGTCAGATCGTCTGCCCAACTCTGCAACGAGTTGTTCGGCTGACTGTTGCGCCCACCATGTCCCGGCAAATCGAATGCGCGCACGTCGAAATCATCACCCAGCAATTGTGCAAGCACGTCGAACACGCGCGCATTCATGCCCCAGCCGTGCACCAGCACCAGTATGGGCTTAGTCGAGCGCATGCAGGGCCTCGACCAGTTGAGCGATATCGTCGGCGCTATGTGCAGCTGACAGGGTAATGCGCAAACGCGCCGTGTCGGCGGGAACCGTCGGCGTACGGATGGCGGGCACCATCAGCCCACGTTGCAGCAAGTCTTTCGACAGGTGTACGGCATCGGCATTCGCGCCGATCACCAGCGGCTGAATCGGTGTGTCCGAGGGCATCAGAACGCCCCGCTTCAGACCTGCCAGGCCTTGGCGCAGTTGCGCGACATGCGCCCCCAGCCGTTCGCGCCGCGCGTCGCCCGCCTCGATCTGGCGCAAGCTTTCCAGCAGACACGCCGCCAGGACCGGTGGCGAAGCCGTCGTGTAGATGTAGGGGCGCGCCTTCTGGATCAGCCAATCGATCACGCTGGTGTGCGCGGCCACCGCGGCACCCGACACGCCCGCGGCCTTGCCCAGCGTGGCCAGATAGATCACGCGGTCGCTCGAGCGCGCGCGTTCGGTCAAGCCGCCGCGACCGCCGTTGAGCACGCCGAAGCCATGCGCGTCGTCGAGATACAGCCAGGCGTCGTAGCGTTCGGCCAGCTCGAGCAGCGCGTCGACCGGCACCAAATCGCCGTCCATGCTGAAGACCAGGTCGGAAACAATGAGCTTGTCCTGGACCGTACTGTCTGCGAGTTGCGATTCAAGTTGAGCGAGATTGTTGTGACGGTAGCGACTGAAGCGCGCACCGGACAGCTGCGCTGCGTCGACCAGCGAGGCATGGTTGAGCTTGTCGGCGAAGATCTCGCCGTGGCGGCCGACCAGCGCGGTGATCACCGCGAGGTTCGCCATATAGCCGGTGGAAAACAGCAGGGCCGCCGGTTTGCCGATGTAAATGGAAAAAGCCGACTCGAAGTCGTGATGAAAACGGTGGTGGCCGGTGATGAGATGGGCGGCACCCGCGCCAACACCGCATTGGTCGAGCGCAGCATGCGCGGCTCGAATCAAAGCCGGATCAGCGGCAAGGCCGAGATAATCGTTACTGCAGAAGGAAATGACGCGCTGGCCATTGATCGTGACATGGGCGCCTTGTGCGCCGTCGAGCAGCAGGCGCCGCCGTTCGAGATGATCGGTCCTCAGCGCCGCCAGCCCCTGCTGCAGGCGGGTCAGCGCAGCAAAACTCACAACGGCTGCAGGCCCAGCGAATCGAACAGGCGCTGGTCGCGTTCCCATTCGGGGTTGCCGGTGGTGAGCAGTTTCTCGCCGTAGAAGATCGAATTGGCGCCGGCGAGGAAGCACAGTGCTTGCACCGCGTCGCTTATCTGCTGGCGCCCGGCCGACAGGCGCACGAAGCTCTTCGGCATGCAGATGCGCGCCACCGCGATGGTGCGGACAAACTCCAGTGGATCGAGCGCTTCGGTGCCGGCCAGCGGCGTACCCTCGACCTGGACCAGCAGGTTGATCGGCACCGATTCGGGCTGTGGATCAAGCGAGGCCAACTGTGCGATCAGACCGGCGCGCTGGGTGCGCGATTCGCCCATGCCAACGATGCCGCCGCAGCACACGTGCAGGTCGGCATGACGCACGCGCTCCAGCGTGTCGAGGCGATCCTGATATTCACGCGTGGTGATGATCTCACCGTAGAACTCGGGCGCGGTGTCGAGATTGTGGTTGTAGTAATCGAGGCCGGCTTCCTTCAGCTGCTCGGCCTGGCCGTCCTTCAGCATGCCCAGCGTGGCGCAGGTCTCCAGCCCCAGCGCCTTCACCTCGCGCACCATGTCGAGCACGGGCTCGAGGTCGCGCTGCTTGGGGCCGCGCCAGGCAGCGCCCATGCAGAAGCGCGAGGCGCCGGCGGCCTTGGCGGCTTTCGCGGCGGCCAGCACGTCGTCGAGATCGAGCAGGCCCTGGTTTTCCACGCCGGCGTCGTAACGTGCCGACTGCGGGCAATAGCCGCAGTCCTCGGAACAGCCGCCGGTCTTGATCGACAGCAGCGTCGACAACTGCACGCGATTGGGGTCGAAGTTCTCACGATGCACCGTTTGCGCCTGATACATCAGGTCGGCAAACGGCAAGGCGAACAGCGCCTCGATGTCGGCCATGGATAGGCGCGCAGGCGGTTGAGTCATGTCATTCATTGATGGCTACCTCGATGGTCATGTCCTGCCACGACTCGCGCGCGGCCCGGTAAATATCAAACAACGCCCACGGCACGATCACCACCACCGCGAATCCCAGCACCAGCATCAACCCCTGCCAGCCGCCCAGCAGGTCGTAGAGCGGTTGGCCGAACACCACCAGACTGCCCATCACGCCGTAATAGCGGTAACCTGCCCATTTGTTGTAATGCGCCGTGCGCGGATTCGGGTGGTGCGCGATACTGGCATAGACGAAAATCGACGCGCCCAGCCAGATCATGATCGGTGGCAATGACAGCACGAACGGCAGGAAACCGATTTTCTGGCCGGCAAGCAGCTTGCCCAGCAGCAATGCCGTCAGCGAAATCAGCAACACCACGACGGTGATGAGATTGAACAGCTGCGCGGCGAAGCGGGAAGATGAAGCTGGAATGACGCGTTTGGCTTTCATGACCGCGATTTTCAGGGCGCACGCAGCCTCTGTCAAATTTCATAGACGACAAAATTGAACATCCGATCAATTTTTAATCAATTCATCCCACGAACCTGTCTGCTGTGCGGCGACGCGACGCGCACTGGGCATGTATGCCCGGCCTGCCTGACCGATCTGCCCTGGCACGCGCAGCCACAGTGTCCACAGTGCGCCACGCCCACGCCCCAGGGACAGACCTGCGGCGCCTGCCTCAAACGCCCCCCTGCGTTCGACCGTACCATTGCGGCGCTGCGCTATGTCTTTCCGCTCGACCGATTGATTCCGCGCCTGAAATACCAAGGCCAGCTTGCCATCGCACCGGCGCTGGGCGAGTGGCTGGCTCGGGCCACGGAAGCTGCACCAGTGCCGGATCGCCTGATTGCCATGCCGCTGCATGCAGCACGCATCCGTAAGCGCGGCTTCAACCACGCCACCGAAATCGCCCGTGACGTGGCGGCCCGGCAAGGACTCCCGCTCGATCTCAGCAGTTGCCGGCGCATCCGCGACACACCACCGCAGACGGGACTGAAGCACGATGCACGACGCCGTAATCTGCGCGGCGCATTTGCCTGTTCCGGAGACGTACGAGGGCAGCATATCGCGCTGGTCGACGACGTGATGACGACTGGAACCAGTCTCGACGAACTGGCCGCGACACTGAAACAGGCTGGCGCGCGCGAGGTGACGTGCTGGGTAGCGGCGCGCACGCTGCCGCCGGGTGACACGCAAGGCTCGCGCTAAAGCGCTGTTGAACGAATCGGCGTCAGCCGTAGATCTCTTCCACCGCGAAAATCCGCCGGTGTTCGCGCATGGCATAGCGGTCGGTCATCCCCGCGATGTAGTCGGCCACGGCGCGCGCACCCTCAAGCGATTCGCGCATCTGGTGCTCCGGCGGCAGCAGGCGGGCGTCGCCGGTAAAAGCCGTGTAGAGATCGCTGATGATGCGTCCCGCCTTGGCGCTCATGCGGGCCACCTTGTAATGGCGGTACAGGTGGCGCAGCAGGAAGCGTTTGAGTTCGCGGTGCTCGTCGAGTAGTGCGGGGCTGAACGCTGCCAGCGGCGGCGCTGCGCGCACCTCGGCCAGGGTCTGCACGCCGCTGTTCTCGACATTCCTGCGCGTGGTATCCACCAGGTCGAGAATCAGCGTATTGATGATACGTCGAACGGTTTCGGTCACCACGCGACGCCCCTGCAAGGTCGGATATTTCGCACGCACCTCCGCCAGGTGGCGGGCGAAGATCTGGACTTCGCTCAACTGCTCCAGTGTGATCAGTCCGGAGCGCAGACCGTCGTCGACGTCGTGGTTGTTGTAGGCGATTTCGTCCGCCAGGTTGGCAATCTGCGCCTCGAGCGAAGGCTGCTGTTTGTTCAGGAAGCGCTCGCCCACTGCGCCGAGCTTCTCGGCATTGGCGAGCGAGCAATGCTTGAGGATGCCCTCACGCGCCTCGAAGGTAAGGTTCAAACCCTCGAATTCGGCATAGCGCTCTTCCAGCAGGTCGACCACGCGCAGCGACTGCAGGTTGTGTTCGAAACCGCCGTGCTCGCGCATGCAGGCATTCAGCGCATCCTGGCCGGCATGACCGAACGGCGTGTGGCCAAGGTCGTGCGCCAGCGCCACCGCCTCCACCAGATCTTCGTTGAGATGCAGCAAGCGGGCGATGGTGCGGCCGATCTGCGCCACCTCGATGCTGTGGGTCAGCCGGGTGCGGAACAGGTCGCCTTCGTGGTTCACGAACACCTGGGTCTTGTATTCCAGCCGCCGGAACGCAGTGGAATGGATGATGCGGTCGCGGTCGCGCTGGAATTCGGAGCGCGGCGCGGCGGGCGGCTCGGCATGCTGGCGTCCTCGGGATTGACTGGAATGCGCTGCGTAGGGTGCGAACGACGGTTCCATCAAGTCTCCTTCAGTGCGGCGCGGTCAGCACGGCGGTCAGCACGTCGGTCGGCACGTCCGCGGTAATCACGGCCTCGCCCAGTTTCTTCAGCAGCACGAAACGCATCTTGCCGCCCTCCACCTTCTTGTCATGGCCCATGTATTCGAGATACCGGTCCACCCCCAGATCCGGCGCAACGTCCGGCAACCCGGCGGCACGGATCAGCGCGCGCGTGCGCGCAACGTCCGCCTCCGAAAGCCATCCCAGCCGCTGCGAAGTCTGCGCCGCCATCACCATGCCGGCACCCACGGCCTCGCCGTGCAGCCAGTTACCGTAGCCCATGCCGGTTTCGATCGCGTGACCGAAGGTATGGCCCAGGTTGAGGATCGCCCGGATGCCGCCTTCGCGCTCGTCCTGCCCCACCACCTGCGCCTTGATCTCGCACGAACGGTAGATCGCATGGGTGATTGTCGTCGGATCGAGCGCACGCAACCTGTCCATGTTGGTTTCCAGCCAAGCAAGAAAGTCGACATCCCAGATCAGGCCATACTTGATCACCTCGGCGAGTCCTGCCGACAATTCGCGTGCAGGCAACGTCTTCAGGGTATCGGTGTCGGCCAGCACCACTTTCGGCTGGTAGAACGCGCCGATCATGTTCTTGCCGAGCGGATGGTTGATCCCCGTCTTGCCGCCCACCGACGAATCGACCTGCGACAGCAGCGTGGTGGGAATCTGGATGAAGGGCACGCCGCGCTGATAGCTCGCCGCAGCGAATCCGGTCATGTCGCCGATCACGCCACCGCCCAGCGCGATCAGCGTGGTCTTGCGCTCGGCGCGCTGGGTCAGCAGTGCATCGAAAATCAGGTTCAGCGTTTCCCAGCTCTTGTAAGCCTCGCCGTCCGGCAGCACCACCTGCGCCACCATCACGCCGCCGGCCTCCAGGGTTGCCCTCAACTGCGCCAGATACAACGGTGCCACAACGGTGTTGGTGACCACCATCACACGTTTTTGCGGCAAGTGCGGCAGAATCAGCTCAGGTCGGCCCAACAGACCCGAGCCAATGTGGATAGGGTAGGAGCGGTCACCGAGATCAACTTGGAGGGTTTGCATGAAACTGAAAAAAGACAAAAGAGTTGTTCGATTGTAACCAAAGCCGGCATATTCCTTGAACTAACGCGTATGGCACATTGCTTGCTGAGCCCACAATCCATTGATTGATGATGATCCATGAATACCCACTCACTCAACCGCCGCCGCGCATTGCCGTTTTTTCATGGTCGGAGCGCATACGCATGCCAAGCCGCGGCTTTGTTTTTGTGTCGCCATATCGCCAAGACAGATGAAATCCCGTTCACGGCCATCCAGCGTTCAATCTAATGTCCATGCCTGACCGTATTCTGCTGGTTTCACCGGCGTCCCCGTTCAATCCCCAGTCGGGCGCACAACAGCGCACTGCTTTGCTGTACGAAGCTCTGCGGACGCTGGAGGAGGTGGATGTGGTGTTGCTGGAGCCTACCGCCGACCCCAGTCGACTGGATATACCGCCCAAACCAGGGATCCTGGCACATGGACGCTGGCACCAGCATCCGTTCGGCATCGGAAAATTCAAACCGGACAGCGCCCTGAATCTGGCACTCAAGGCAGCGGGTGTTGACCTCGAGCGCTATAGGCTGATCGTCAGCCGCTATCTCAATCCACTCGCCAAGCTGGTCGTCCCGCCCGGCGTACACAGCGTGGTTGACCTGGACGACTGGGGCTACCATTACGGACCCGGTGCGCTGGCGCTGGCCGCACAGTTCAAATCGCAGTATGCTGCGTGGCTGGCAAAACGGCAGCTCAAACGCTTTGACGCATATTTCTTTGTCAATCGACGCGATCAGGCACAGCATCGCGAACTCAAATCGGTACTGCTGCCCAACATCCCATACGCGCCACCCACCCAGCCATTTCCACAGACGAACAGCCCTGTTCTGCTGTTCGTCGGCTCGCTTTGGTATGCACCCAATCGCGAGGGCATAGACCGTTTCCTGGCCCGCAGCTGGCCCGCCATCAAGTCCGCCCATCCGGAGGCCGAACTGCTACTGGTGGGGGCCGCACCACCCGCCGTGCGACAAGCATGGGAACAGCATCCCGACGTTTCCGCTCCCGGTTTCGTCGACGATCTGGGCGAGGCGTACCGCAATGCTGCATTCACCATCGCTCCGATCTACTCGGGTGGCGGCACCAACATCAAGATTCTGGAATCGCTCGCTTATGGCCGGGCATGCATCACAACGCCCCACAGCGCCGAGGCCTTCAAGGAGGACCTGGGGAGCGCAGGCTTGGGGGTTGCCCGGGACGACAGACATTTTGCCGAACAATGCATCGCCTGGCTGGATGATAGCGATGACCGGAGACGCAACGCAGAAACAGGCTGGAACACGGTCATCGCACGTTACACACGCCCCCACTTTATCGAACAAGTCACGCAACTTTGCGCGCCACTTCTAAGATGACCCTGGATAGATGATGCGCAGGCAATCCCTCATCGACCAAGCCATCATTGCCCGTAATCTTCTGCAGGTCGTGCTCCCTCTGCATCGGTTACGGGCCTCGGCATCCAGGCCCATCCTGCCGGAAACGCCCACGCGTTTCGCCATCATCGCGGGCGATGTCACCGACCCTTCCAGTTCCCTGGGCGACCTGGCCATGTTCAGCGCCTTGATGCAATCGCTTCGGGCACAAAATCCGGACTCGACATTCACCATTATCGGTAACGCCGCCACACCATTGTCATACCCGGAATTGGCGAGACGCCGGTCGTACCCGCTTGGTCCGGGAAAACCGGAACGCGCGCTTTCGACGAATTGATACGCCAGCACCATGCCTTGTTTGTCATGGGCGCCGATATCCTGGACGGCAAATACGGTGCAGCCCTGGTACAACGCAT
>NZ_MEGP01000029.1:0-23939 GCF_001725555.1 Thiobacillus sp. SCN 63-57
GGGCAGTACAGGGTTTGAACCTGTGACCCCCGCCGTGTGAAGGCGATGCTCTACCGCTGAGCTAACTGCCCCGAAGCGGCGCGAATTAAACCACAACCCAGTGGCTGGGGTCAATTTTGCGGCGAGCGGCCGCATTAAACACAGTCCGGTAAAATGGCCGCTTTTTCCGCCCGGCCCTGCCATGATCCGCACCCGTTTCGCCCCTTCCCCCACTGGTTTCCTGCATATCGGCGGCGCGCGCACCGCGCTGTTCTCGTGGGCGTTCGCGCGCCATCACGGCGGCCAGTTCATCCTGCGCATCGAGGACACCGACATCGCGCGCTCGACGCCCGAGGCGGTGCAGGCGATTCTCGACGGCATGGCCTGGCTCGACCTCAATCACGACGAAGGTCCGTTCTACCAGACCAAGCGGCTGTATCGCTACAAGGAAGTGATCGAACAGATGCTGGCGGCCGGACAGGCCTATTACTGCTACTGCAGCCCCGAGGAACTCGACGAGATGCGCGAGGCCCAGCGTACGCGCGGCGAAAAGCCGCGCTACGACGGCCGCTGGCGCCCCGAACCCGGCAAGACGCTGCCGGTGCCGCCGGCCGGCGTGCAGCCGGTGGTACGCTTCAAGAATCCGCTTGAGGGCACGGTGGCCTGGAAGGACCTGGTCAAGGGCACGATCGAATTCGCCAACGCCGAACTCGACGATCTCATCATCGCGCGCGCCGACGGCACGCCGACCTACAACTTCTGCGTGGTGGTCGACGACTGGGACATGCGGATCAGCCACGTCATCCGCGGCGATGACCACGTCAACAACACGCCGCGCCAGATCAACATTCTCAAGGCGCTCGGCGCCACCGTGCCGCAGTACGCGCATCTTTCGATGATCCTCGGCGACGACGGCACCAAGCTCTCCAAGCGCCACGGCGCGGTGTCGGTGATGCAGTATTTCGAGGAAGGCTACCTGCCGGAAGCCGTGATCAACTATCTGGCCCGGCTCGGCTGGTCGCATGGCGACGCCGAACTGTTCAGCCGCGAACAATTCGTGCAGTGGTTCGACCTCGACCACATCACGCCGTCGGCCGCGCAGTTCAACACCGAGAAGCTGCGCTGGATCAACCAGCAGTACATCAAGGCGGCCGACGACGCGCGACTCGCCGACTTGACGCGCCCCTTCCTGATCCGCAACGGCGCCGGACTGGACGACGGCCCCGACCTCGCGGCCGTGTGCGCGCTGGTCAAGGAGCGAGCCGCGACGATCGAGGAACTGGCCGACGCCGCCACGCTGTTCTACCGCACGCTTCATCCCACACCGGAACTGCTGGCCCAGCATGTCACCCCCGAGGTGCTGCCGGCACTGGCCGACCTGCTTGCGCGGCTGGAATCCCTGGACTGGGAACGCAGCGCACTCAGCGCCGCGTTCAAGGAAACGCTCGCCGCGCATGGCCTCAAGATGCCCAAACTGGCGATGCCGGTGCGTGTGCTGGTGACCGGCGAACCACAGACCCCGGCGATCGATGCCACCCTGGAGCTGATCGGCAAGGACAAGGTGGTCGGACGCCTGAAAGCCGGTCTGCAGGCCGCACAAGCCTGACCGATTCCGCTATAATGCGCGCTGTTTTTCGCCGGCGTAGCTCAGTTGGTAGAGCAGCGCATTCGTAATGCGAAGGTCGTCAGTTCGATTCCGATCGCCGGCACCAGTTGTAAAAAAACGCCGCTCAATGAGCGGCGTTTTTTCTGGCCGGCCTCCCCGTCTAGGCTGCCATCGACAGGATGTCATCGATACGACACGGCCTGTGGATGGCGTAGCCCTGGACATAGTCGACACCGATTTCCCGCAGCGCCTCCAGCGTCGTCTCGGACTCCACGTACTCGGCTACCGTGAGCAACCCCAATGAATGGCCGATGTCGTTCATCGACTTGACCATGGCGAAGTCGCTGGAATTCTGCATCATGTCCTTGACGAAGCTGCCGTCGATCTTGAGGGTATCGGTACGCAGATTCTTCAGGTGGGCATAGGATGTGAATCCGCTGCCGAAATCGTCCAGCGAGAACTTGCAGCCGTAGCGGCGTATTTCCCGGATGAAGTCCTGCGCGGCCCCGTAGCTTTCAATGGCGGCACTTTCCGTGATTTCGAAGATGATCTTCTCGGTGGGGAAATCGCTGACCGGCAGCATCTCCTGCAGATAGCGCATCACCTCGGGATTGCTGAGCGACGTGGCGGACAGGTTGATGGCGAATCCCCCGACGGAGGCAAACTCCGACCGGTTGGCGGCGATCCATTCGAACACGTTCCGCATCACCCAGATATCCACCTCATGCGCGCGCTGCAGCCGCTCCACAGCCGGGATGAAATGCCCTGGCAGGATTTCCACCCCGCCCTCGCCTTCGATCCCCAGCAGCACCTCGTAATAGGGCAGCCGGGTGTTACCCCCGACGAGCGGCATCACTTGCTGGCAACGCAGGTGCAGCCCGCTGCCTTTGAGGAAGGAGTCGATCCGGCCCGCCCAATCCATCAAGGATTCCTGCGACTGCAACTGGGGGCTGGCCTGGTCATAGATCTGCATCCGGTTGCGGCCTTGCGATTTTGCCGTGATGCAGGCCGAATCGGCGCGCCGGATCGCCTCGGCCGCGCTGAACCGGTCCGGGGCAAACTCGGTGATGCCGACATTGAAGCCAATGCTGTAACTGTGCTGCCCGTGCTGGAACGAGTAGTCCTTCACCCGGTCGAGCAGACTGTCGATGGCACTGCAGCCTTCGACCCGCTTGCAGTTGGGCAGCATGAGCGCGAAGGTGTCGTCGCGAAACGAGGCCAGTACGGCATCGGGACCGATATGCGCCCCGACTTCGCGGGCCAGGCTGCGGGTCAGTTTTTCCGCGACGTCCTCGCCGCAGGTGTTGACGATCATGCGGAACTGGTCGAACTCGATGATGCCGACGGCATGGGTCCTGTCCGCCTGGTCCGGTATCGCCATCCGGTTCAGGTGCTGCAGGAAGCCCTTGCGGTTGAGCAGTCCGGTCACCGGATCGTGCATGGCCTGTTGCATCACGCTCTGATAGGTATCGTCGAACAGGGACTGCTCCGAACGCTCGATCAGCGGCAGGTCCAGATCCTTGCCCGGCTTGGCCGTACCACGCTGCATCTGCCGGGACAGTTCGGCCAGGGTGAAATCGGTCTTGCTGGTAGCAGATCGGTTGGCAAAGGTGCAGTTCGCGGGCGGCTGGCTGATCCAGATGAGCTGCATCGGTATCCGGTTGCCGTCCACGCTGAAATCCCACCAGTCGCCCACTCGCAGACGATCCGCCAGTTGGCGATGCGCGGGCACGACGCCCCGTTCGCCCGACGAGGCCAGCCGGCCCGGGGGCACCCGAACCATTGCCCGTCCCGGAACAGGTTGCGTTGCGCCGTCGGTCAGGCTGGCATCCAGTTCGTTCATGAACGCAGCGAGCAGTTTGGCATCCACATTGACCGTTGCCAGGGCGCGCTCGATTTCAGCCAGCAACGTCTGCGCCGATTCGGTGCTGCGCGGTGTATCCGCAGGCGTGGGATCGAACCGCTCGAACAACTGGTCGAGCACGGCCAGCGCCGCATTCCATGCATCGCCCTGCGCGCCCTGGCGCATCTCCAGCAACACCAGATACTGGCGCCAGCCGGCATCCAGCAGGCGCAGCAGCATGCCGGGCACTTCTCGTCCGGCCAGGCGCTGCTCGAGCGCCGCGTTGACGCGGGTACGCGCCGAGCGAATCCGCTCCTTGCCCTCACAGGCTTCCTGCAGACGCGCCACTCGTGTCCTGCGAATCTGCAGGATCGGTAACAGCACTTTCTCGAGACTGTCGCGAACCATCTCGAAAATGCCGGGGTCGTTGTCGGCCTGGCTGCATACGCGGTCTACCAGCAAATAGAGGAACCGCTGCAGCTTGGTATCGAAGAATCTGCCCTTGTCGTCTGCCGCCACCGCGTACTGCTCGATGAGATCGAGTACCTGGCGGGCCGGGTGATCGGGCAAATTGGGGAAATGGGTATCCTGCAATGCCAGCTTCAGCAGCGGGCGTTCGAGCCGCTTCACCAGCGATTCGATATCCGAACGGGGGACGACATCCGCCCGCGCCCGCGCGAACAGATCGGCCGTGGTATCCAGGATCTGCCGGTGGGTCGATGCCAGCCGGCTGGCATTTCCCCCGGCAGAGGCGATACGCGCGGCGAGTTGATCGGCCAACGATGGCATGCCGGCTGCCGGCTGACCTGCCATCGGCAGGCCATCCAGGGCAAGCAGTAGATCGCGCAAACGGGCCTCCGGCAGCGCAGCGCCGCCATTGTGCTGCGTCCCGTTGGCCTGCGGCGACGGTTCCACACGGCCGGCCAGCTGCCGGGCTGCCTGCTGCAGACGGTTCACCACCTGCAGTACCTCGGGGCGCACAGCCTGCGACATGGCGGCGCCACCCGGATAGGGAGCCTGTGCCGGCAGCAGGCTCACCGCCGCTTGCGAGGTGCGCCGCTGGGTCTGCTCGAGGCCGGCCAGAATACGATCCAGGCTGTACTCGGCGCTCTCTGGCGTCTGGGCAATGCCGGTCTGGTCCTGCTTGTACAGCGCATTCAGCGTATCGGCGATCTCGGCCAGATCCGGCTTGGGCCGGGCGCTGCCGTCACTGCGTGTTGCGGCTGCCGGCGGTTTGGACATGGATGCCCCGGAGCCGGATGCGTGTGCAGGCTTGACCGTTTCAGCAGGCTGCAGGGCAATCAGGGTCTGGTTGAGCTGCTGGTAAAGCGCCGCGGCATGACCCGATATGGCCTGCCCAAGCGCTTTGTAAAGAACCGTTCGCATGGGGTTGGAGAAATCCAGTCCCTGAATGGCGATCTGGAAGGTACGGCCAATCATCTCCGGACCGAAAGGATTGTTCTTCCGGTCGATCGGAATGCCGGCCAACAGGCTGTAGCGCTGTTCAAACGTGCCCAGCGGGAGGGCGACGTCCGCCTCGACCTGCCGGATGACGGACGACAGATTCAACCAGTCCTCGAATTCCGCTTCCTCGACCAGGGCGAGCGGATTGTCTGCGGACGCCCCGCAGGACGCTTCCTGAACGGGTCCGATATCCTGTATGCGATCACGAATGGCATTGTAGAAGTCGTCCTCGATCCGGCTGCGGCGCTGCATCAATTCCTGAGCACCGTAGTCGTAGCGCGAGCGTTCCAGGAAACTGGATTCGTCTTGTCCCGCCTGGCCCAGACGCTCCACCGCCCACTGGAAAAAATCCTGCATCACGGCATTGAGGAAGCTGCGGAAGAGATTGGTGCATTCCTGTTGCAGTGCCTGTGTCTGATGTGGGTTCAGCTTGACGCTGCCTTGGGTGGGGCGGGTTTGGACCAGACGCGCGTTCGCCCTGCGCAGGGCATGTAGCGCATCTTCCTGCATGGCCGCAACGAACACTCCGATCCCGCCGGGGGAAACGCGAGCGACACGGCCATTGCATCCGTAAGTTGCCGAGCCGGCAACCGAGAATTCCACCCGTACCGACGTTCCAACCAGCGAAGGCAGTGCAGCGTCCTGTACTCCTTCCTCGAGAAAAGCCACGTACAGGCCGTTCTGGCAGTAGTCCCGAATCTCGGATGGGATGGCCGGACCTTCGCCGAACCGGACGTGCGCGGTCTGCAACGTAGGCTGCCGCGCAAAACGCCGTTTTTCCTTGCCGACCACTCCGAAAGTTGAATGCGCCATTATCTTTGTAGGGTTGAAGCTGGCCATGCGAGCCGAAGGATGCAGCATGCAAGTATCCGCAGAACCATCGGACAACCGCATGTTCCGCAAACACGGTGCAAGATGCTATTAAACCGCTACGTGTAATTACGGATAAAAGTCAGAAGGCTTTAAGAAACGAGGGCGCCGGCCGCCAGCGGTTGCTCGGCCGTCATGCATGCGGCGGCCGTCCGTCTATTATCCCGAGTTACTGCGACTCGAATTCGGTGAATGCGCGATTCATGTTGGCCCGGTGCAGATCGCCGTAGTTCTCCAGGCGACTGAACGCAGGCAGGTCGGCATAACGGTCCAGGGTCGCTTCCATCGGTTCCATTTCGCGTGCGGCGGCCCCCACCTTGTCGGCCAGGAAGTCATAGTAGTCGCCGGTCTCGCGCTGCGCCTGCGTCAGATCGCAGACCCGGCCGTGACCGGGAACGATGTGCACCGGTTGCAGGGCAACCAGTTCGCGAAAGGCCCGCTGACCGTTCCTCACGCTCGACCAGGGCAGCACGCCCAGCAGACGATCCACAAAGACCAGGTCGCCACCGAACATCACGCGCCGCTTGGGAAACCAGACCCAGGCGTCGCCTGGAAAATGCGCGTCGGTGTAGGCCAGCACCAGCGTTTCGCCTCCCAGTTCCAGCGTAGCCGAATTGCCCGCGAGGGTGTTGGGTGCGGGCAGCGGCCTCGTACCCTGTATGCGCGTACCGAGAAAGCGTTTCATCGACGCCATGTGTTGCGTCGCGAATTCGGCCTGGGTAGCGGCGGTTCGGGTGAGCGCGATAACCTTGGCACCCTTTTCGGCGAAAAACGCGTTGCCCAGCCAACGGTGATCCTGGCTGCCGGTATTGATGACCCAGCGCACCGGCTTGTCCGTCACCTCGCCGATGGTGGCCGCGATCCTCTCGGCGCCCAGGCGGCTGGCCCCGGTGTCGATCAGAATGACGCCCTCGGGCGTGACAACGAAACCAAAATTGGCATTGAGCCCATCGTTGTCGGCGCTGCGCTGACCCAGCGGGCCGATCAGGGCGTAGACATTGTCGACAACACGTTCGGCTTTGAGCTGAAAAGCCTGGGCGGCAGGGGTCATCAGGGTGAGAACGATGAGAAGTGGTGTGAACAGCGCACGCATATCCAACAAATTCCTATTTCAGACGATAGCCGGCATGGCAGGCCACGCATTGCATGGTGACCTGATTCAACGCGTCCAGGGCACGAGGCAGATCGCGGGTCACACCGGCCTCCTGGGCTGTCACGGCAAAGCGGCTGGCGGCCTGGTGCATGGCCGTACCCGTGTCCTGCATACCCTTCGGCATGAAGCCGGCCATATGGCTCGCCCCGTGTGCTTCGAGCGAACTCATGCCAATGCGCTTTTCGGCAATATCGGCGGCGGCATCGTATTTCCCGGCAGCCAGCAAACCCAGGATTTCATTGATGGAGAGCAGATGGTCGCGCATGTTCGCGCGCATGTGATCCTGCATCATCGCCGGCATCTCGACCGCGATACGGCCGTCGCCTTCGGCAAGGGCATGGGATACGACCAGAAGTCCGGAGAGAACAAGCGGTGCAAGCAGGAATTTAGGCATGGCATCCCATTGAATGTTATTGAATCCGTCGCGCAGGCAAGCCGCTTTCATACCATCCTTTGCTCTGGTTGACGATTTTCACCACCAGCAGCATCACCGGCACCTCAATCAGCACGCCGACGACTGTTGCAAGCGCCGCGCCCGACTGGAAGCCAAACAAGGCGATTGCCGCCGCCACCGCCAACTCGAAAAAATTGGACGCACCGATCAACGCCGACGGACAGGCAACGCTGTGCTTCTCGCCCACCTTGCGATTGAGCCAGTAGGCCAGCGCCGAGTTGAAGAACACCTGGATCAGGATGGGCACGGCCAGCAGCGCAATGATCAGTGGCTGCGCGATGATCGCCTCGCCCTGGAAGGCGAACAGCAGCACCAGGGTGGCCAGCAGCGCGAGGATCGAGGCATGGCCGAGTTGCGCCATCGCCGCGTCGAATGTTGCCTGCCCGCGCTTGAGCAGGATCTTGCGCCACAGCTGCGCCAGCACCACCGGAATGACGATATATAGCACCACCGAAGTAAGCAATGTGTCCCATGGCACCACGATTGCCGACAAGCCGAGCAGTAGGCCGACGATGGGCGCGAAGGCGACGATCATGATGGTGTCGTTGAGCGCCACCTGCGACAAGGTGAAATACGGGTCGCCGCCGGTCAGCCGGCTCCACACGAACACCATCGCGGTACACGGTGCCGCAGCCAGCAGGATGAGGCCGGCGACGTAGCTGTCGAGCTGCTCGGCCGGCAGGTAGGGCGCAAAGAGATGGCGGATGAACAGCCAGGCCAGCAGCGCCATGGAGAACGGCTTCACCGCCCAGTTGACGAACAACGTGACGCCGATACCCCTCCAGTGCGACTTTACCTGATGCAGGGCACCGAAGTCGATCTTCATCAGCATGGGGATGATCATCACCCAGATCAGCAGGCCGACCGGAATGTTCACCTGCGCCACTTCCATACGCCCCAGCGCCTGGAACGGCGCCGGCAGCAGCTGGCCAAGCAGCACGCCGGCCACGATACACAATGCCACCCACAGGGTGAGCCCACGCTCGAACACGCTCATCGGCGCACCAGCGGCGCGCTTGCCGGTCACTTCGCACTGTGCGCTCATTGAGCGAACTCCATCAAAGTTGGCGCGCTCATACCGTCCGCCCGATATCCCGTACGGCCTGTTGCAGCTTCATGTTGTCGAGCGTATGGAACGGCAGGCTGACGAAAGCGGAGAGACGGCGCTGCAATTGGCTCATCGTCTCGACGAAGGCATGACGTTTGACATCGTCGCTGCCTTCGACCGCAGTCGGATCGGGGATGCCCCAGTGCGCGGTCATCGGCTGTGCCGGCCATACCGGGCAGACCTCGCCTGCGGCGTTATCGCATACTGTGACGACAAAATCGAGAGGCGGCGCATCGGGCTGCGCGAACTCGTCCCATGATTTGCTGCGAAGCTCGCCGGTCGGGAAATGATTTTTCTCCAACAATTCCAGCGCGAACGGATTGACCCGCCCCACCGGCCGACTACCGGCACTGAATGCCCGAAAGCGTCCCTTGCCCAACTGGTTGAGCAATGACTCGGCGAGAATCGAACGCGCCGAGTTGCCGGTGCACAGGAACAATACGTTGAAGACCGGTTCGGCCATGGCAGCGTCCCGTCGATTCAGGCTACAGCAGTTTGCAGGCCGAGCTTCTCGCGCACGGCCGCAACCAGCCGGGTACGGATGTCGTCTCGCACCGCGAGGAAGCTTTCCAGCGGCTCGCCGTGCGGGTCGTGGAACGGCAGGTGGATGGCTGGAATAGGTTTCGGAAAGATCGGACAGGCTTCCTTGGCGTTGTCACATACGGTGACCACCAGATCAATGTCCTCTTTCATCACGGCGTCGATGTCCTTCGGATGCAGGCCATCGGTTTTGAGACCCGCCGCCTTCAGCGCGGCGATGGCGCCGTCGGCCACTTTCGGCTGCGGGCGGGTACCGGCGGACAGCGCGCGCACCTGGCCGGCAAGGTCATGGTTCAGCAGCACTTCTGCCATTTGCGAGCGACAGGAATTGCCGGTACACAGCACCAGTACGGTGTAGTTTTTTTCAGCCACGATGGGTCCTTGGATTGTAAAAAATGAAACTCAGCAGCAACCGCCTGTGGTCGGTTTAGCCTTGACCGGGATGCAACCGGGAACCTTCGCCACGACGGGCTCAGGCACACAGCATTCGCCTTCCTGCTGCCCGCCGAACACGGGAATGCTGTCGAGCGTGTGATAGGTTTCCCAGGCGATGCCCTGCGGATCGGTCGCCCAGTATTTGTCCGATTTGGCGTAGCAGCAGGCGGTGCCCATTTCCTCCACCACCTCGGTGTCCAGCTTCTGCAGGCGTTCGCTCATCTCGGCCAGTTCGTCGGCAGACTCGACCTGCACGCCTAGATGATTGAGTCCGGGTGTGGCGCCGCGTGCCGAAATGGCGAAATTCACCCGCGGATCGTCAAGCATCCACTTGGCGTAATCGTCCTTGGCGACACAGGGCTCGGCGGCGAACAGCGCAGAGTAGAACTTGATGCTGGCGGCCAGATCGTCGACCGCGACGTGTACATGGAGGCGTTTCATGTTGGCTCCTTTTCGGTGGCACGGGATTGTTCGGGTTCGCAGGCTGGCGTGCAGACCGGCGAGCAGGGATTGCCGCCGCAGCAGTTCTCGGTAAGAAAGCCGAGCAGCGCGTTCATGGTTGTGAAGTTGGCGGTGTAGATGACGAAGCGTCCGGACGGCTGCGAATCCACCATGCCGGCGTGCGACAACTCCTTCAGATGGAACGACAGCGATGATGGCGGAATGCCGGTGAGTTCGCTGATGCGACCGGCGGCGAGGCCGGCCGGGCCGGCCTGGACCAGGGAACGGAAGATGGCCAGGCGTGAATCCTGGGCCAGGGCTGCCAAAGCGGTAACGACGGCTTTTGTTTCCATATTTCAATATTAATTGAAGCATGGAAACAAAAGCAAGCACCATCCGCCCATTTTTTCAAACTGCTTGCGGGAAGGTCGAGGGGCGGTTCGCCTGGCTCCGAACGCCGGCTCAGTAGCCGCAGCCGGGTCCCGATTGCGCGCCAGATTCCGCCGATTCCAGACCGAGCATGTCACGCGCCGCTGCCTCGGCAACCTTGATGCCGTCCACGCCGGCAGACAGGATGCCGCCGGCATAACCCGCCCCTTCGCCCGCCGGATACAGGCCTTTGACGTTGAGGCTCTGAAAATCGTCGCCCCGGGTGATGCGCAGCGGCGAAGAGGTCCGCGTCTCGACGCCAGTCAGCACGGCATCCTTCATCGCGAAGCCCTTGATCTGCTGGTCGAACGCCGGCAGCGCCTCGCGGATGGCCTCGATCGCGTAATCCGGCAGCGCCGAGGCCAGGTCCGTCAGATGCACGCCTGGCTTGTAGGAAGGTTCGACGACGCCGAGCCGGATGGACGGCTTGTCTGCGAGAAAATCGCCGACCAGCTGACCGGGCGCCTCGTAGCCGCCGCCGCCGAGTTCAAACGCACGCGACTCCAGCTTGCGTTGCAACTCGATGCCGGCCAGCGGTCCGCCCGGATAGTCTTCAGGCGTGATGCCGACGACGATACCCGCATTGGCGTTGCGCTCGTTGCGCGAATACTGGCTCATGCCATTGGTCACCACGCGGCCGGATTCGGACGTCGCCGCCACCACCGTGCCGCCGGGGCACATGCAGAAGCTGTACACCGAGCGGCCGTTCTTCGCGTGATGGACCAGTTTGTAGTCCGCCGCGCCAAGCAACGGATTGCCCGCATTCGGGCCCAGCCTGGCCTTGTCGATCAGCGATTGCGGATGTTCGATGCGAAAGCCGATGGAAAATGGCTTGGCCTCCATGTACACGCCCCGCGCATGCAGCATCTCGAAGGTATCGCGGGCGCTGTGGCCGAGCGCGAGAATGACGTGGTTGCTGCGCAGCGTTTCGCCGCTGGCGAGCGTCACGCCGCGAATGCTTTTACCATTGGGGCCATCCTCGATCAGCACGTCGGCGACGCGCTGCTGGAAGCGAATCTCGCCGCCCAGTTTCTCGATCTCGTGACGCATGGTCTCGACCATGCCGACCAGACGGAAGGTGCCGATGTGCGGTTTCGACACGTAGAGGATTTCTTCCGGCGCCCCCGCCTTGACGAACTCGATCAGCACCTTGCGCCCGAGATGCTTGGGATCCTTGATCTGGCTGTAGAGCTTGCCGTCGGAAAACGTGCCTGCCCCACCCTCGCCGAATTGCACGTTGGATTCCGGGTTGAGCACCTTCTTGCGCCACAGCCCCCAGGTGTCCTGGGTACGCTCGCGCACCGCCTTGCCGCGCTCCAGAACGATAGGCCTGAAACCCATCTGCGCCAGTACCAGCGCGGCGAAGATGCCGCAGGGGCCGAAGCCGACCACGATCGGACGTTCCGCCAAATTATCCGGTGCATGGCCCACGAAGTGATACGCCATATCCGGCGTCGGCGCGACATGACGGTCGCTGCGAAATTTCTTCAACAGTCCCGCTTCGTTCTTGACTTCGACATCGACCGCGTAGACCAGCAGCAGCGCGTGTTTCTTGCGCGCGTCGTAGCTGCGCTTGAAGATGCTGAAACCGAGCAGATCGTTCTCCGCCAGTTCGAGGCGCTTCAGGATCGCCGCACGCAAGGCCTCGGGCGGGTGGTCGAGTGCAAGTTTCAGTTCAGTCAGTCGCAGCATGGTGTGTACGTAAGTAATTCAAAGCGCCCTGCCCCGCCACGCGGCCGCTGGCCAAACAGGCTGTCAGCAGATAGCCGCCGGTGGGTGCTTCCCAGTCGAGCATCTCGCCCGCGCAGAACACACCGGGCAGCTTGCGCAGCATCAGCGCGTCGTCGAGCGCCTCAAAGCGCACGCCGCCTGCACTGCTGATCGCCTCATCGAGCGGGCGCGGTACGCTAAGCGTAAGCGGCAGCGATTTTATCGCGTGGGCGAGCTTCACCGGGTCGTTCAATTGTTCCATCGGCAGCAGTTCGCGCAGCAGCGCCATTTTCACACCCTTGATGCCAGCGCGACTTTGCAGGTGACTGGACAGTGAACGTGCGCCGCGTGGGTGGGCGACTTCGGCGATGACCCGCTCGCGCGGCTTGTCGGGCGCCAGATCGAGCTGCACCGTAACCGCGCCCTGCGCAGCAATCGTGTCGCGTAACGGCGCCGACAGGGCATAGACTAGGCTGCCTTCGACGCCGGTGTCGGACAGCATCAGTTCGCCCGTGCGCTGATGTACATGGCCGGCCGCATCGCTGAAGCACAATGCCACGGTTTTCAGCGGCTGGCCGGCGAAACGGCTACGCAAATGTTCGCTCCAGCCGCCCGCCACGTCGAAACCGCAGTTCGACGGCAGTAAGGGGGCGGTCTCGACACCGCGTTGTTCCAGCAGCGGCACCCACGCGCCATCTGATCCCAGCTTCGCCCAACTGCCGCCGCCGAGCGCCAGCACCGCCGCGTTGGCGCATACGTTCAGCTCACCCTGAGGGCTTGCGAAACGCAGTGCGCCATCGTTGACCCAGCCCAGCCAGCGATGACGCACATGGAAACGCACCCCCGATTCGCGCAAGCGATGCAACCATGCACGCAACAGCGGCGCGGCCTTCATCTCCTTGGGAAAAACGCGGCCTGACGAGCCGACAAAGGTCTCGACCCCCAGTCCGTGGATCCACTCACGTAGCATTGCAGGGGAAAAGACTCCGAGCAGTGGCTGGATGTCAGCCGCACGCGCCCCGTAGCGCGACAGGAACGCGTCGAATGGCTCGGAATGGGTGATGTTCATACCGCCCACACCGGCCAGCAGGAATTTGCGGCCGAATGATGGCATGGCGTCGTAGAGGTCGACCTGCACGCCGCCCTGTGAAAGGATCTCGGCCGCCATCAGGCCGGCGGGGCCGCCACCAATTACAGCGACATTTGACATGGGTTGCGGGGCTCGAAAGGGCCCGCTCTGAAAGCGTGTCGAATGGCGACGGTTAGCGCGTCGCGGGCAGCCTTCCTCGCCGGGTCGATCCCCGCTACGCGGGAGTTCTCGCCCAACGCCTTGAAAGGCTTACTCCCACTCAATTGTTTCCGGTTTCTGGAAACCCGCGTGGATAATAGATTTTTGTGTTCTCATCATCATTATTTACCGTCAGTTTTACCGTCCAAAAACAAGTGCTTTTGCGGGTGCGGGAGATGGACTCGGTCTGACGGGCGGCTACTCCAGCCCATCAATCGTCAACTATCGCTGCGAACCGGCAAGCCCGCATCTTTGGATTATTTGTCGCTATCGTAGCACAACTACGACTAACGCGTCCAAACAAAGCTTGGCAATCACTTATAAAAGTGGTAAATATCGTAACATGGCTACGACTGAAAGAACCAAGTTAAATTCCCTCTACCGGCAGTGGGCGCCTGGAACCCCCCTGACATCGGAGGACTTGGCGGCATTGGGTGTCTCTGCGGACCTGGCCGTCCACTACGCGCGCGCCGGTTGGCTTTCCCGGTTGGCGCGAGGGGTGTACCGCCGCCCCAACGATACGCTCAATCTTCATGCCTGTCTGGTACTGATGCAGCGCTCCATCGAAGGCCTGCATGTTGGCGGCAAGTCGGCTCTCGACTGGTATGGCGTGCGGCAATATTTGTCGCAGCAATCCATTCTGCATCTTTACGGCTGGTCAACCGCCCGTCTCCCCGACTGGTTCACCGAGCGTTTTCCGGCGGAATACCACCGCAAGCGCCTGTTCAATGAACCGCCGAACGATCCGCACCATGCGGGACCGTTCGAGAAACGCGAAGGCGCGCCCCGAGTCTCGACGCCCGAACGCGCATTTTTGGAGGTGCTCAGTGAGGTGGGCGTGCGTCAGCCACTGCAGGAGGCACGTGAACTCGCCGAGAGCACCTATAGTCTGCGCGCCGATGTGTTGAGTGACTTGCTGCAACGCTGCACCAGCGTTAAGACGGTGCGCCTGTGCTTGCGGCTTGGACGCGAACTCACGCTGCCCTGGGTCGCCAAGCTGGATGTGACTCAGCTGCCCACCGGCAGCGGCCGAGCGTGGGTATCACGCTCTCCCGACGGACTGCTTGTGCTCAAGCCATGAACCAGCTTTACCTCGACACCGCACGTCTACTGGTCCAAGTTGCCCCGCTCGTCTTTTCGGATGGGATGTTCGCGCTCAAGGGCGGCACGGCAATCAACCTGTTCATCCGCGACATGCCTCGCCTATCAGTGGATCTGGACTTGGTGTTTCCAGATTACAGCCAGCCTCGTGATGAGGCATTGGCACGCATCAACGAGGCTATCCGACAAGCCACGGAGCGCCTGCGAGCACGCGGGTTTCAAACCCACACGCTCGCGGCGCCCGACGTCGGCGAAACCAAGTTATTGGTGCGACGCGGGAGCATCGAGGTGAAGGTCGAAGTCAATTTCGTGATGCGCGGCACCGTCAATCCTGTGCGCTCCGCGCCCTTGTCGCCTGCCGCCCGCGAGAGCCTGCTGGCCGACCTGGAGCTTCCAGTGGTATCGCTGGAAGATGTGTACGGTGGAAAACTCGTCGCCGCAATGGACAGGCAACATCCACGCGACCTGTTCGACGTGATGCAGCTGCTTGCGCATGAAGGTATCACTCCAGGCATCCGGCGCGCATTCGTGGTCTACCTGGCCGGTCACAACCGACCGGTGCATGAGGTGCTGTTCCCGACTTTGCGCAACATCGAGCAGGAATACGAACGAAACTTCAAAGGCATGACCACCGAGCCAGTGGAACTCGCCGCTTTGGTAGCCGCGCGGGAGCGCATGTTGCAGGAGCTGCAGAGCGGGTTGGATGCGGGCGAACGCGGTTTCCTGCTGTCGCTGGTCGAGGGGAATCCGCAGTGGCCGCTGCTCGGAATCGCGCACCTCGATCAGCTTCCCGGCATCCGTTGGAAGCTGCAAAACCTGTCACAGCTGCGACAAAAGAGCCCGCGGAAATTTGCCGAACAGATCGAGATGTTGGCCAATCGGCTACAGTAGATCACCACCACCGCCCATCTTTACGACTGGAACCGTCAGGACGTAAACGCACGTTTAACCCCAAGGCCTGCGGATACTGCGCGCCTCTACCTGACCGATCACTTCAAAGAGTCTAGATAGGCGTCACCATCGTCGATACCCAGCTCGATCCACATTGGCAGGTGATCGCTCATGCGGTAGATGCGCCACTCCTTGAAACTGCGGCCAGGTTTTTCGGCGCGTTCCTGTGCGTAGGCACAGTCACACAAGCAGCGTCCGCAGATTGTCACAGATAAGCCTGGCCACGTCGCCCGCAGGCAGCCCATGCAAACGACCCAGTTCCTCGACGACGCTTACCACATCGGTCGGCCGCGAAGGCCTGTCGCCAATGTGAGTGAAAGGACCGTCGGTTTCCGTCAGCATCCGATCCAAGGGGATAGCCTGCACCATCGGTGCGTGCCTCTCATTGCCCAGCATTCCCACGTTGATCGAGAAGTAGCAGCCCAAATCCAACGCGCGCTTCGCCTCGCTCTTTGTTCCCGTGAACCAATGAAGAACAATTTTTCCGCGCTCGGGCGGTAGATGCGCCTCGACAAGATCGAGTACCGCCTTGGCCGACCTGATGCTATGGACCGTGATGATCTTGTCGCCAGCCTGTGCACAACGCTGCAACACATGCTGGAACACACGCTTCTGCGCATCGAGCGATTTGAAGAATCGGGGGCCAGCGTCCAACCCGACTTCGCCGACGTAGCGGGTCTCGGCAAGATGTTGGTCCCATAGCTCGATCTCGTTTTCACGCTCCGCGACCAACTGTGGGTGCAGCCCCAGCGCCGCTCGAACATGCTTCGTGCGCTGCGCGAGTTCGTGATTGCGAGGCCAGGCGCGAGGTGTCGTCGTCACCGCCAACGTGAACACACCGGCCGCCTCCGCATCCCGAACCGCCGCGGCATGGTCCGGGTAGAGATCGAGGTGGCAGTGGAAATCCACGAGGCCGGCGGTCGCGATCATGCACGCACCCTCGTCAGCTCGGTCTCGCCACGGCGCCGTCGATGAGCCGTGCGACCTCGGCAAGGCCGCGCCGATAGACATCGGCAAGCTGATCCAGATGCGCGGCTTCATCCGCAAGCGAGCCGGGTTTGTGGATCAAGAGGTTTGCGAGCTGTGGCTTCCCTTTCAAGCGCTCGATCGCGTACTGAAACGACCTGACCTGTACTCCGGTCGCTTGGCGTGTGTCCAAAGGCTGCGCATGAAGGTCGAGCACAGTATACGTCGTCGGGTCTTTAGTCGTCCCCCATGCTGCCGTCAACGCTGCGCGGCGGATCAGACATGGGAGGCAATAGCCACAGTGCTCGATGCCATGTCCTAGCCATCGGGCTTTGGCAGGGGACGAACACGATAATGAATCTGTTGCCAGCTTCTTCAAGAGGGCCTGGTTGCGGCAGGCTGCGGCCATCTCGCCCTTCGTCTTGTCCCAGTACGGATTCCGGATCTCGCCGTCGATGCCAAGTGCGGCGAGCAGGTCGTTCCACCTTGCCATGTAGTAAGGATGCGTGGTGCGAGTACTGTTCGAGCCCAGCCGCAGAGGGTCCAAGGGCACATTCAGAGCGATCAGCCCGTTCTCGGGGACACGCAGGACAAAACGGCACCCCAGCCCAGTGCCTGCGAACACGCCGAGCGCGAAGAACAGGAACGACCTACCGCGCGTGCTGTCTTCCGAACCAACGTCTGTCACGAGGCCTTTCTTGAAGGTCATGCCGACACGCAGCCGCTCGAAAGACGACTTGGCGTAGTGCTTTTTCAAGCCGGTGAACAACTTGCCCTGCGCGTCGCTGATTGAACCTTCACCGAAGTGGCTGATCAGCAATGGCGTAGCGCCGTCCTCCAGTAAGTCGATGGCGCCGATCAAGCTGTCTAGTCCCCCTGAGAACAGGCTGACGGAATCAAAGGGAGGAGCGATCAGGCTCGGAGGCGATGCTTGAGTGATCGTCGCGAACCGATCTGGACGCGCCCTGAAGCCGATCGTCCAGCGATCGCCCGTCAAGAAGTCGAGAGACTTCTTGAGCGTCGGCGCTGCTACGCCCCAGCGAGCCGGGTCGCTGACCGGCACGACTAGCCTTATCTCGCGTGTCCACGAATCCTGCGACTGCTCGGCGCGAGAGATGCGCGTGTCGGCCGCATGGACATGGGCGGCCAGTACCAGCAGGTCGATGCCGATTTCCGATGGAAATACGCCGATCTTTTTCAGGCTGGTGAGCGCGCCGCCGATGCCGTGATCCAAGGACTTTTCGCCAGCGACGAGTTGTAGGTAAGTCCGCTGTTCATCGGCACCCGCCATCACATCGAAGCGGTCGTCAGGGCCGAAGCGCCCTGCCAGGAGTTGTCGCTTCATTGGTTGGCCTCCGCATCGCCCAGGGTCTGCAAGATTGCAAATGCAGACTCGTACACGGCGTCCACAAAGCCCTGAATCCGTTCAGGCGTGAGATTGGGTGTCTCGGCCCTGGCACGAGTGAGCGCGTCGCTTACTCCGCCTCGGATGAAGTCGCGCAACTGCTGCTCGACGCGGTGTGCAGTCTGCGCATCTGTCGGCATGGTCACGGCCTTGGTGCCGATGTCATTGCAGATGCGCGCCTCGATCGCATGTGTGGCATACAGTTCGAAAACCGTCTGCATCTGATCCGGGGTAAACGTGGCCAGGTCGGTGAGACCTTCACTCGCTAGTTCAACAATGGTCTCGATGTAGGCCTCGCGGGCGATGCCTTCATCGACCGTGCCCGCGCCTGGGCAGATGTAGTCGGCTAGGCCCACGAAAATTTCAGTGATCGGGCGACCTGCCAACGATTCCAGGTCCAGGGCACGCAACGCCTCGCGCACACCCCGCGTTTGCGCATCGGCCAGGAAGCCGAGGAGCCGCGCGCCGGCCCCCCGAGAGGCGCCCATGCGTTGGGCAGCTTGGCGCGAGCCCCCCGCGGATGTTGAGACGTACCTGGAGACGGCGCGGCCCAGGCTGGCTCGATCATTGCCGCCGGAGCTAGCGAATCGCGTGAAGTTGTTACGAGCGCCAGAGAAGCGTTGCGGGTCCGCTGTCCTGGGAATAGGCGCGCGGTTCGGCGGCACTGGCGGCGCAGCACCGTCTGCAGGCGGCTGGCCGTCCGGTCCTGCACCATTGCCCGGAGGGGCATCAGAGGCGTCACCGCTACCAGCGTCGCCCAGCCATGACGGAACAAGTGGTGTCCCGCCGCCAGGGCCGCCGTAAGCTGTCGAGGTTCCCATTAACGCCCTCCCTTCAGGTCCTTAAGCGCCGCTTCAGCGCTGGTCTTGAGGCCAGGGTTGCTGGTGACTTTGCTCCAGTCTCCCAGCAGCTTCGTCAGGCGAGCAGCGCATTCGGTGTCTTTGATGACGCCTTGCCAGCCGCTGACAGCCCAAGGCCCGCACTTACCATTTGGCAGTGCCTCCAGGAAGTCCATCAACCGGCTCTGGAGGCCGGGCTGCGCCTTCACAAGGACGGTGAGGCCATCGACGCCCGCCGGCCTAGTGTCGAAGGTGCCCGTACTCATGATCTTGCTGCGCACGGCCTCGAACACCTTCTCGGCTTCGGGCTGCACGAGTTGCTTCAACTCGGCTTCGTAGCCTTGGACGGTCATCTTGCCGCCGAACAGCTTCTCGACCACACCAGCCAGGTGGCCCAGAACCGACACCGGGCCGAAGTAGTCCTTCTTGTCCTTTGTCACAAACAGGTAGGGGCGCAGATCGAGTCCCGACAGCTTCGGCGAGAGGCGCGCCCAGTCGCGCACCGCCTCCGACGACTTCCACTCAGTCAACACAGCGTTGTCGGGTGCGGGTGTGGGCTCGGCGGCTTTCTGCCCCTTCGGCTCAGCATCTTTGTCGTCAGCCGCCGCAAGGCTCTTCTCCAGCACTTCGAGTTCTTCGCACAGCCCTTGCGGATGAACCGCCGCGACGAACGCGATCTGCTCAAACAACCTTGGGATGAAGCGTTCCGCGAGCATGAGCTTCGCGAGCACGGGTAGCTTGATGTCGTCGCCGAAACCGCGTGCAGTCGCAGTGCGCTCGCGCAACAACAGCGTGTTGAGGAAGCGCTTGATCTGGCGCGGGTTGCCTCTTGTGCCGCTCGCCAGGATGGGGCCGATCTGGTCGCTGAGTGCAAACGCATTGTTCGCCTTCTCGGCCTGCTTGCCGAGCGCCGTCTTGACCGTCGCGGCATCCAGACCGCCACTGGTCCAAGGCCGTTTCAGCTTTTCCCTCGCTACGGCGATCAGCTCCCCATAGTCTGCGTCGTTCTCGCCGATTTCGGCGCCAGCCAGCAACAACGTCACGTAGATCCGCGTCTCGGTCTCTCCCAGGGCCGGGATGCGGAACGGAACCTGGATGAGCTTTTCGAGGTAGTTGCGGGCGTAGTCTCGCGGCCCGGTGCTGTCGGGCAGATCGGGAAAGTGCTTGCGCACCGCGTATTCGATCATCGCCTCGTCGGCCGCGACGACGAACGCCGTTCGCGCGGTGAACACGAACAGCCGGATGGCTTCGAGCGTTTCAATGGCGGTGTCGGGCAGGCAGCGGTCGAGATCGTCGATCAGGACAACGAGCTGTTTGATGCCTGCATCTTTCAGGAGCTGGTCGAACGCCTTGCGGAAGGCCTCCACTTCCTCCGGCACATTCTTGGACTCGCCCGGCTTCAGCACGGCCTTCGCCTCGTCGATGGCTGTCGAGAGGTTTTCTTTCGTGACGAGCTTGGCAGGGTCTGCCACTAGCGCTTCGAGCGAGCCGACGATGGCTCCGACTTGCTCGGGCGTCGGAATGCCAGTGAATGCGGTCAGGGCCAAGCCGCCGGCCCGCTTGGCGATCTTCAGCCAGTCGATGCGACGGAAGACATCCTCGACGGCCACCGCCGCTTTCTTCAGTGCCGGACGTTTCTCGACCAAGCCCGTGACGATCCCCTCGATCAAGGCGATCTTCGCGTCCTCGAAGCCCTGGAAGCGCCACCCATTGAACTTGAGGCACAGGACATCGTCCTGGTTCGCGAAGCCAGCCTCGATCATTTCGAGCACGCTGGACTTGCCCGCACCCCAGTCGCCGTGCACGCCGATCGTCACCGGATGGTCGGGCTTCGCGCGAAGCAGCCCGATGATCGTGGTGGCAATGGCCTCGTTGTTCAGCAGGTCAACTTTGGTTTCGTTGTCGGTCAGGATCATTCGTCTCCTCCCTGTTCATCCAGTATCGCGCCGGCAATGACATTCTTTGGTCGCAAGAACGCGACCGTGCCTGCGGGCCAGCGCGATACACTTGGTCTTGCTGACCCCTCACCATATCAGGTCGTTCTTGCCGTTGGGCTCCCGACCATGCGTCTTGCGCATCAAACGCGTGCTGCGAAAACTAGAAGACTAAGCACACTCCCCAAGAACGCCCATTGTCGCAGCTGAGGACTTTTCATCGGCAATCCGTGCGCATAATGAACAAAGTGCTCACAGTTGAAATCGACCCATGAATAGGCCTGCCCTCGCTTCAACCGGGCACGGTGCATGACGATAGCTGGCGGAAGCAACCCTGGATAGCCTTCGACCCTCACCTGGCGTCCTTGCGCGAACGCGTGGAACGCCTGCTCCACAAAGCCCTGCTCTTTGGCCGAAAACGCTAGAACACTTCTCTCGCCCACGATGGGGTGGTCACCGAGCAACCCCACATGGTCGTACCAATCATGGCGTACACGAATGACCGTACCGGCTGGAAGCTCCCAGATATTTTGCTGAATATTGGTGTGGATCATGATATCCTTTCGTTAAACATATTTGCATTAAACGCATACATGCACAGGAAGTCAATGCCCCAGCCACGGCCGGTTGTCACCTATCCCGCTCTGGTCGGCAAGATACTGGCGCAGCAACGCGAGATTAGGGGCCTCAAGCAAGGTGCCATCGCGGAGGCGCTTGGCCTCTCGCAATCGGCTTATTCGAGGCTTGAGTCCGGCGAATCAGTACTCAATCTGTCGCAGTTACGGAACATCAGCACACAACTGCACCTTCAACCTGCGCAAGTTTTGAGCTTGGCAGATCAATATGAAGCACAGTTGAGTTTGCAAGGAGTTGACGTCATCGCTGAGAAGCCCAACAACCCCGCGGCCGTCGCCATAGGCTTGGGCCTGCTCGCGGCCCTTCTATTGAGCAGCAGATAGCGAGATGCGTACGAAGAGGCAGTTCGCTTATGGATGAAGCGGTCGTCGTCTTTTCCCGAAAAGGTCTCTTTCAAACACGCATCACCGCGCGCGAGGTCCGAAGCCGCGAGCACGCCCGTAAACTGTGGCCCTTGGTCGCACCTGGTGCCATGCAGCAGATGGTGACCTGGGTAAGCCCCTCCTTCGAAAATGGCAAGCTACGTAGGCGCTCCCACTTCCGCCAACTGCCCGCCGAGAAGACCTATGACATCAAGACGCAGTTCGAAGAGGAAGAGACCGGCCGCCAGCGTGCCGTGAATGAGAGCCCCGAACACCGGCGCGCTAAAGAATTGATCGCCGCCGAGTTGGCACGCAGGCTTGTGGCTGGTCTTGTGATGCCTTGGGCATTCAAGGACGCCGATGCATCGGATTATCCTTTAGAAGGCAATCTGCTACTCGGCGCCGATCAGATCGTTACCGAACACCCACTGGATACACCCTTCGGCAGTCGGTTTCGTCTCGACATCGCGGTACTTGGGCCGCCGATCCAGACCGAGCCCATAGTGCTCGGTGGTGTTGAAATCGAACTGGGACACGCCTTCGACGGGCGAAAAGCCCTGATCGGCAAATCACTGGGTTTTGCACTCATTTCCATCGACATCTCCGAAATGACGATGGACGACATCAATGCGCAGTGGGCCGAACGGGCATTGACCGCTACGACGCGCAACCATGAGCAGGGCCGCAGGCAAACCTATGTCTATCTGCACGATCTGCTGTATCCGCTCTATGCCAAGTTGCCGACATTTCTGGATAGCGAACAGCGTCACCAGTACCTGGTGTTTGCGGACGATGCCACCTTGCGCAAGCTGGTGAACTGGATGAACCTGCTGGCGAAGACACTGGACTATCCGAGCGGCTCAGTAGCCGTCGCCATCGTCAACGGCAAGAGCGAACAGTCCCGGAAGATGCTGGAGCGCGCCGGCCAAGTGGTCGGTCCCGATTGGGAGCAGTTCAACAACCATCAATGCTTGCGCCTCACGGTCCCACGCCCCAAGAACCCCGCAGACCTACAGGCCCATCGCTTTCACATGACGATGGCACGGCTACTGTTGTCGCATACCGATGCCCTGGTGGGCTACAAGTACTGCAACGGTGTGGACAACAACCATCCCGAGGAGGATGTCTGGATCGCGCATCGCTGGATTGCCGACCAGAACATCCACACGCAGCACCGCGTATTGCCAAAACGCTTGGCCGAGCCGATCAATCGATTGATGAAGGTGGTTTCCGACCTGCAGCGCGGCAACGCCATGGTCGAAGAGTTTGGCTGACCAATGTCTAACTGCCTACGGAGATCACATGGCCGATTTGTCTTCAATCGAGCGACGTAAGCTGGAGCGGCTATTCCGCATGGGCAGTGGTTACGTGCTCGATTTCTCGGACCGCACGTTCAGCGAGTTTTTCGAGGAGCATACGCGCCGTGACATCGATGCCGCGGTCTATCGTGAGCGCGGCACATCCAAAGCCAACCGCCTGCGCGGTTTTTGGACGGCCGAAGGAAACCATCTGGTCGGCAAAGTCATCCAGGCACTGATCTTGTACGGTCAGGCTGAGAACTGTTTGGGCGACGAGCCGGGATTGACCGAGCTGACCGACGATTGCTGGAAGATCGCCAGCCGCATGATGCGCGACACGCCCGTCGCCGAGATAGACGCACTGACCGCCACAGCCGATGAACGCGATTTCGAAACCGTCGCTCAACACGTACGCGAGGCGATCGAGAAGAACCAGCCCGAAGCTGCCCTGGATCGGCTGCACACGTTCGTCATCAAGTACGTGCGCACGCTGTGCGAACAGCGTGGCGTTGAAATCAACCGCGACAAAGCATTGCACAGCATCTTCGGTGAGTATGTCAAACGCTTGCGCGACGCGGGTCGTCTTGAATCGTTGATGACCGAGCGCATCCTGAAGTCCAGCATCTCGGTGCTCGAAGCCTTTAATGACGTTCGCAACAACAAGAGCCTCGCGCATGACAACCCGATCCTCAACTACGAGGAAAGCCTACTCATATTTAACCACGTTGCCAGTTCAATCCGTTTCATCAAATCGCTCGAAGCCAGAACGAAACACGCGACTGCGCCGAAATCGATCGCGGTACTTGATGACGATTTGACGTTCTAGTTTGTCCGATCGATATTCGACAAAACAGCAATATTTACTGTGCAGTGAATCTTGTTGGCCAATCCTAGGCGTCTCGGCTTTGCCGCCGTCGGGCTCGCGGGCAGTGCCCCGCGCCTCGCGCCGAATCGCGGCCATTCGGCTTTGATCCCTGACGCCTCCGGCCCACCGGGCCTGCGCGCTCCGCTTGCCATTAAGGTAGTGGGTGTGTGGAGGGGCGGCCTTGCTGTTCCCTTCAACGTACCACGCCGTTCTCGCCGTCAAGGGCTGCGCGCCCTGCCCTGCGGTTGGCCGCTTGCGTCCA
>NZ_MEGP01000030.1:0-26294 GCF_001725555.1 Thiobacillus sp. SCN 63-57
ACTAGACAAAGTACCGGAAGCAGTCGGCATAGATGGGAAGCCGTTACTACCCGCAGAAATACCCGTGATGGTCGTAGCCGAGAGACAAGTGCTATCGGTCACACACTCTTCGACCGCGAGTTTAATCGGGGCTGTAGACCCGACAACTTCAGTGAAGCGCGCTTTTTTAATATAACTTTGATAAGCAGGCACCGCAATCGCGGCCAGAATACCGATGATCGCCACGACGATCATCAGTTCGATCAGGGTAAAACCTTGTTGAACTTTACGCATTTCAAATCTCCTTAAGTTGGCATGTCGAACACGAGCCTCCCGTGTCTGGAGCTATAACGAGCAGCAGCCATGCCAACTTTAGGGAAGAGGGCCTGATTTTGTGGTGTAGCCGCAGAAAAGCCGCGCCAGTTCTTGCTTTTGGCTATGTGTTGATTTTTCGGCAGATTGTTCCCACGCTATTTTCGTGAGAAACACGCATGGCAGACGTGACCTTGGATGGCATGAGGTGACGCTTTTCGTCATCCTGCGCCCCGACCTGGCCATACCCCGATAAAAAAGCCACGCTTCCGCGTGGCTTTTTGGGTATGGTGGGTCGGGCGAGATTCGAACTCGCGACCAACGGATTAAAAGTCCGCTGCTCTACCGGCTGAGCTACCGACCCTTTTACCTGACAAGTGTCGTGTCCGGCAAAGCGCAAAATTATACTGGATTTTGAATTGGCGTCAAAGCCAAATGTGCTTTAAACCGCTTCCAGCTTGCGCATTCCAGCGGGCAGCAGCCGGAGATCGGCCAGCGCGGTGACGAATGCCTTGAGAAAAGTCGCCTCGCTCTCGTACACCATCTTGTAGTACTGCACTTTCATCGTGATGGCGCTGCCGAGCACGATGGCGACGAAGGTGAGGATGGAACCCAGCGCCAGGGTGGAGAAGCCGGTGACGCCCTGGCCGATGGTGCAACCCATCGCCAGCACGCCGCCAAACCCCATCAGGATCGCGCCCACCAGGTGGTTGAAGAAATCGCGGACGGAGGCGAACCACTCGATCCGGAAATTGCGGGAAATCACCGACCACAGCAAGGAACCGGCGATCACGCCTGCCAGCGCCATGATGCCGAAGGTGAGCAGCGTATGGTCGAAGCCGCTTGCCACGTAGCCGAGGGTTTGCCCCATGGGATTGATGAAGGTGAAGGACTGTGCGGCAAGCGGACCGGCTGCGGCGGGCCTGACCGCGTCGGCCGGCGCATACAGATCCCAGTCCTGGACGAAGGATTGCAACGTGAGAATGTCGCCGCTGGCATCCACCCGGATGTTGCTGGTGACATACCAGGCGGCCAGTACTGCGAGGCCGACCACGAGGCCGCCGAGGATGTTGTCGAAACTTCCGCGGAAATCGGCCGATTTGAAGGCCCAGATCAGGAGTAGGCCGCCGATGATGCCCCCCATCACCATGCGGCCGGTGGCGGCCTTGTCCCCAAAGAGCATCGCACCGAGATCCTGGTTGGTCGTCAACGCAATGGCAGTCGGGTTGGTCCACGGATAGAACAGAGTGGAATAGAGCGTCTTGTCGCTGCCCGGGAAGGGATTGATCATGAAATACGCGATCAGGGCGATGACCAGCAACACCATGACCGACTTGAGATTGCCGCCGCCGATCCGGATCAGCGTCTTGTTGCCGCAGCCGGAGGCAAGCGTCATGCCGATTCCGAACAAGGCGCCGCCCAGTACGTTTTCAAGCCAGACGAAGTTGGTCTGTCGATAGGGAGGGAAAGTGCCGGTTACGTTCACCAGGCCAGCAGCTTCCAAGGCCGTCACGCCCAGTACGCCGACAGCAATGGCCAGTATCCAGGCACGCATGCGGCCAGTGTCGCTCATGTTGACCCAGTCGGACACGGCACCCATGGTGCAGAAGTTGGTCTTGTTGACCACGGCGCCCATGATCAGGGCGATCGCGAAGGTCGACCATAGAAAAATCGATTGCGCGCTGGCGAAATCTGCGTAGGTCATAAGTCATTCCCCCTCAGGAAAAGGACAGGGCGGATGCCACCCTGCCTGGACAAATACGGGGATTTTAATGCGTACACGCGAAGCCGACGCTGGATAATAAATACCATCCGGCGTCGGGTGCGACACGAGAGCACTCCGGCGTATTTGTGCGAGAACCATTGAGAATCCGTTCGCCGTCACCCGGCTTCCTGCACGTAGCGCGTCGGATCTGGAATGCCCGCGGCGAGGAACCCGTCGCGGCGAAGGCGGCAGGCATCGCAGCGCCCGCAGGCCAGGCCTTCGGCATCGGCCTGGTAGCAGCTCACTGTTTGCGCATAATCGACCCCGAGCGCTGTGCCCTGCCGGATGATGTCGGCCTTCGACAGGGTTTGCAGCGGCGCATGAATGCGCAATCGCGCGCCCTCCACCCCGGACTTGGTCGCCAGGTTAGCCATGCGCTCGAAGGCTTCGATAAACTCGGGGCGGCAGTCAGGGTAGCCGGAATAATCGACGGCATTGACGCCGATGAAGAGGTCGCGCGCACCGAGCACCTCGGCCCACGCGAGCGCCAGCGCCAGCATCACGGTATTGCGTGCGGGCACGTAGGTGACCGGAATGCCGTCGGTCGGGCTTTCCGGTACGGCAATGGAGGCGTCGGTCAGTGCCGAGCCGCCGATGTCGCCCAGTCCGAGGCGCATCACCCGATGTTCGACAGCACCCAAACTTCTGGCCACGCGCGCGGCGGCGACAAGCTCGGCCGTATGGCGCTGGCCGTAATCCAGACTCAGCGCATGGCAGGCATAGCCCGCTTCACGGGCAATCGCCAGCACAGTGGCGGAATCCAGGCCGCCGGAAAGCAGGATGACTGCGGGTTTCATGTGCCTGGCGTGTTGCCCCACAGGATCTTGTGTAACTGTACCTGCATGCGTACCGGCAGGCGGTCGGCCAGAATCCACTCCGCCAGTTGGGTGGGCGGCAGTTCGCCCTGCACCGGGGAAAACAGGATGGGGCACGCCTGCGCAAGCTTCTGCGCCTGGATGACCTCGCGCGCCCATTCGTAATCGGCACGGTTGGCCAGCACGAACTTGATTTCGTCATGCGGCGTCAGGTGGGCGATATTCTCCCAGCGGTTGCGTGCTTCCTCGCCCGACTCCGGCGGCTTGATGTCGACGATGCGCGACACCCGCGGGTCCACTTTGCTGACGTCGAGCGCGCCGCTGGTTTCCAGCGATACCGAATAGCCCGCGTCGCACAGCGCAACCAGCAAAGGCAGGCAGTTCTTTTGCGCCAGCGGCTCGCCACCCGTGACGCAGACCGTCGACACGCCATAGTCCGCCACCCGTGCCAACAGCGACGTCAGCGTGACGGTTTCGCCGCCCTGGAAACTATAGGTCGTGTCGCACCAGCGGCAACGCAACGGACAGCCCGTCAGGCGGATGAACACGGTTGGCAGGCCGGCTCGGCTGGTTTCGCCCTGCAACGACAGGAATATCTCGGTCAAGCGGAGCGTGGTTGTTGATGCTTCAGCATCTTTAGTGCGTGGTTGTTGCCGACTTGTCGGCTCTACAACCACGGCCTCCCCCTGGCGGGGGCAACCATGGCCTACCCCTTGCGGGTGGAGCGTGGCGGTTGGCGCTTGCGCGTCATGGCCGCCCTCCAGCGGCTGGAGCGTCAAGGACTCGGACACGGCGTTTACTTGATCGCAGCCAGACGGCGCGCGGCAAGTTTGGCCGCGGGCGTGCCGGGGTGTTTGGCCACCAGGTCCTTGAGCGTCTTGCGCGCCGCGGCCATGTCATCCAGTTCGATCTGGTTGGTGGCGACATTGAGCAGCGCGTCGGGCACTTTGGGGCTGTCGGGATAGGTTGCCACGAGCTTTTGCTGATGCGCCAGCGATGTCTTGTAATCCTTCAGCGCGTAATACGAATAGCCGATCCAGTACTGCGCGTTGGCTGCCAGCGTGCTCGCCGGATAGGTCTTGAGAAAGTTCTTGAAACCTGCGATGGCGTCGGTGTATTTAGCGTCGCGGAACAGGGCGAGCGCCCCTTCGTAGCTGCGCGATTCGGCCAGCGGGTCGGCTTGCGCAGACCCGTCCGCCGCCGGCTTGGCTACCGTTCCGGAAGCAGCCTGCGAGTCGGGCGCAACCGGTTGCGCCGCATCAGCCGCCGGCACCGGCTTGGCCGCCTTGGCGAGCTCGACAATGCGCTGATCGAGATCGGCATACAAGTCGTTCTGTCGTTTGCCAAGCGTGTCCAGCTGATTCGCCTGGACCTCGGACTGGCCGCGCAGTCTGGCCACCTCGGCCTTGAGCGCTTCCACATCCTTCAGCATATCCAGCATGGACTGGTTTTGCTGTATCGACTGTTCCAGCTTGGCCAGCCGCGCATCGAGCGCCTCCACGCGCTGCTGCAATGCCTGCATCTGACGGGTCACTTCCTCGTCATTGCCGAACAGCGCCGCCCATGCCGGCTGCGCCAGCATGAGCATCGAAACGAGGATCAACCCATTACGTCGAAGCGAGGTCATTTCTCGTCGCTATACACCACGTCGGTACGACGGTTTTCGGCATACGCTTCTTCGGTATGGCCTTCGTTACGCGGTTTTTCCTCGCCAAAGCTGATCGCTTCCATCTGCGCGTCGCTCACGCCCAGCACGGCCAACGCCTTGCGCACGGCCTCGGCGCGCTTCTGTCCCAGTGCCAGGTTGTATTCGCGGCTGCCGCGCTCGTCGGCATTACCCTGCAGGATCACGTGCGCATCGCGCTTCGACATCAGATAGCCGGCGTGCGCTTCGAGCATCGGACGGTACTCGTCCTTCACCACGAAACTGTCGTAATCGAAGAAGACACTACGCTTGGATAGGGGGCTGGCCGGGTTCTTGCGCGGATCGCCGGAATATTGGTCACCCATCGCATTGCCTGCGACGCCGCTACCGCTCACGCCCGTGGTTTCGGTGCCCTGGCCGGTACTCGCCGTGCCACCGGTGCGGTCTTCGACCGTCGCTTGCGTGCCGCCGGTCGTACCACATGCAGACAAGGTCAACGCAACCAGAATGGGCCATAAAATCTTGTTCATTTATCTCTCCTTATGAATAAATACAATCTGAATGAATACAATCCGACATGAGCGGTTCTTGTCTACTCCCAGCAACCGCCCAACCGACATCCAACATCAAAAATGCGCGTTTTCACGGACCCCAGACCGGCTCGCGCGCATCCACACCCGATTCCGACAGACGTGCGCGCGTTTTGCCGTCCAGGCTCACCGTGCCGAGTATTCCTTGTTCACCCTGCACCGTGGCATACAACACGGCCTGGCCATTCGGCGCGAAGCTGGGTGACTCGTCGCGCGCGGTATCGGTCAGCACACGGGTCTGTCCCGAGGCCAGTTCCTGCAAGGTCACGCTGAACCGCCCGCCGTCGCGGCTGATGTAGGCCAGATACCGTCCATCCGGGCTGATCGCGGGGGAGACATTATAGCTGCCATTGAAGGTCACCCGTTTGGCTTCGCCGCCGCGGGCCGCCATGCGATAGATTTGCGGGCTGCCACCCCGGTCCGAGGTGAAATACAGGGTTTGTCCGTCAGGAGAGAATACCGGTTCGGTGTCGATATTGCTGCCCCGCGTCAGACGCGTCAATCCACCGCCATCGGCATTGATCATATAAATCTGCGAAGCGCCGTCGCGCGTCAGCACGACAGCCAGCCGCCGGCCGTCCGGCGTCCATGCCGGGGCCGAGTTAGACCCCTTGAATGCCGCGATCTTGCGGCGTTGGCCATCCCTGAGCGACTGCACATATACGACAGGCTTCCTGTCCTCGAACGACACGTACACAATCTGGTTGCCGTCAGGCGAGAACATCGGCGAAATCACCGATTCGTTGGAGCGCACGACCGTGCGCGGGTTTTGTCCATCCGCATCGGCCACCCGCAATTCATAGCGACGGCCCTGCTTCTGTACGTAGGCGATGCGGCTGCTGAATGCGCCGGGAATGCCCGTCAGCTTCGCGTAGATGAGGTCTGCAATCTGGTGTGCCGTGGCGCGCCACTGGCCGGCCGTGATGGTGTAGCTGTAGGCCGCGAGCTGGGTCTGCTTGAGAACGTCCAGCAGATAGAAGCGGATCTCGAGACGGCCGCCCGGCTGCGCAGTGACCTGGCCGACCACCAGCGCGTCTGCACCCTTGCCGCGCCAGACGCCGTAGTCGACCTGCGCGGGCATGACAGGCTGCGGCGCCCCGCCCACGTCCACCAGTCTGAACTGGCCGCTGCGGTTGAGGTCGTCCCCGGCGATCTGGGTCAGTGCAGGGCTGGGCTGACCGGGCACGGTCTGAAACGGTACCATGGCCACGGCAATCTTGTTGGCCGCGCCGCCAATGACCTGGATTTCCATCGCAGCGCGCGCGGAAAACGGCGCACTCAGCAAGGCCAGACAGAACAGGGGAAACAACAGAACGGCACGCAGCATGGATACGGACATCGGGCTCACAAACGCTTTCTCGATTAGGCAGTCTAGCATAGGCTGCACGCGGCTCGGGCCGCGTACCGGCCCGTCAAGGCCTACTCTTTGGGGCGGTGGACGAAGGAAAGTTCCGGGACAAACGCGGCGCGTGCATCGCGGTCACTCGGCAAGGGCAACGGTGAGGACTTTTCGATGGCGCGTACCACTGCGTCGTCATACGCAGGATTCCCGCTGGATTTCGTCACCCGCACGCTCTGGACCTCGCCAGTGGGCAGCAGTTTCACCAGGCAACGGACTTCGGGATTGCCCTTCAGATTGTCGGGTAGCCGGGTGTTGCCCCGCACCTTGGCGCTGATCTGGTCGCGGTACTGTCCCATGACGCTCGCCACCTCGGCCTGACGCTTGTTGGCTGCCGCCTGCGCTTGGGTCAGCCTGGCCAGACGTGCCTCGTTTGCCGCAGCCTCGGCCGCCACACGCTGCTTCAGGTCCTCTTCTTCCATCTGCCGCAGCAATGCCTGCCGCTTCTGTTCGGCCTGTTGTTTCTCACGCAAAGCCTTGGCCGCTTCGGCCCGCGTCTTTTCTTCGGCCGCCTGCATGGCCTGCAGTTTTTTCAGGCGTTCGGTCTCGGCCTTTTTCTTTTCCAGGGCAATGTCGGGCGTCTTCGGCGGCGGCGGTTCCTTTTCCACCGGTTTGGGAGCGGGTGTGGCAGGCTCCGGTTTGGGCGCTTTCACGGGCGGCGGGCGGGGCTTGGCCGGTGGCGGCGGCGTGTCCGGCAGGGTTTCCCATAGATCGACCATGACCGCCTCTGGATGGTGGGTCTGCCATGACACGCCGAACACCAGCATCAGAACGAACAGCACATGCACTCCCAGCGCCAGCGCAGCTGCAAGGAGGTTGGGAACGGGACGCGAGCCAGGCGGGGCGTCTGCCGTGAAATTCATGGGGCCGGGCGGGCAAGCAAGCCGATACGCGTGATCCGGGCCTGCTGCAGGAGCGTCATCGTGTGCATCACCTCCTCGTAGCGGACTTTCTTATCCGCCGCGATCACCACCGGCTGGTCCGGCTGGGTGCGATGAAACGCGGCAATTTCATCAGGCAACGCCGATTTCGCCACCACCCGTTCGCCGCCACCGGACGCACGGTCGCGCAGCAGGTATTCGCCGGATTCCCTGATGATGATTTCAAGCGGTTTCTGCGGCGTCTGCGAGGTCTTGCCAACGCTCGGCAATTCGACCTGGGCCGGGTTGATGAATGGCGCGGTCACCATGAAGATCACCAGCAGCACCAGCATCACGTCGATCATCGGCACGACGTTGATCTGGGCGACCTGTTTGCGGGTCCGTGCCACGGGCTATACCGATTTGGCCGTCGCCTGCTGCCGCTGCAGGATGTTGGAGAACTCCTCCATGAAGCTTTCCATGCGGTTGGCCAGGCGATCGATGTCATGGGTGTAGCGGTTGTAGCCGACCACGGCGGGAATTGCCGCGAACAGGCCCATGGCCGTGGCGATCAGCGCTTCGGCGATGCCGGGCGCGACCTGCGCCAGCGTCGCCTGTGCCACGCTCGACAGCCCCATGAAGGCAATCATGATGCCCCACACCGTGCCGAACAGGCCGACGTAAGGCGATACCGATCCAACGGTGGCGAGGAAGGCCAGATGCGACTCGAGGCCGTCGAGTTCGCGCTGGTAGGTCGCACGCATCGCACGCCGGGTGCCGTCGATGATGACGTTAAGCGACAGTCCTGCCTGCGGCCGCAGTTTCATGAATTCGCGAAAGCCCGCTTCGAAAATGCGCTCCATTTCGCCCGCGCCCTCGCGTTCACCGGCCACCCGCTGATAGATGGCGTTGATGTCGCCGCCGCCCCAGAATTCGCGCTCGAAACGGTCGGTCACGCGCAGGGCTCGCTTGAGGGCGAACATCTTGATGAAGATGAACCACCACGACATCAGCGAGGCGCCCAGCAGCAGCGCCATGACGACTTGTACCGGCAGCGACGCATGGAGGACGAGATGGAACAGCGAGAGGTCTTGACCGAGTTCAGGGTTCACGTTGCGGGGGCCAATGCTTGAAGAATGGGCTCAGGTATTTTAACGGGTTTGAAACGTATCGCATCGACGCATGCGAGCGTCACGACGGCCTCTGCCAGACGGTCGGAGCCGCGCATAAGTTCCTGGCGCACGCTGAGGCTGGCACGCCCGGCCTCGTGCAACGCGACCGATACCTCGAGCTGCTCGTTGAAGCGCGCCGGCGACAGGTAATCGATTTCCACCCGCCGCACCACGAACACGATGCCGGGCTCGTCGCGCAGGACATCCTGCTCGAAGCCGAATGCGCGCAGCCATTCGCTGCGTGCGCGTTCCATGAATTTGAGATAGTTCGCGTAATACACGACGCCGCCCGCGTCGGTGTCTTCCCAATACACCCGGACCGGCCAGACAAACGCCATCAGAACAGATCCGCGCTCGGTTCGGTGGGCGCGGCAAAGCCGAGGTGGCGATACGCCAGCGGGGTGGCGATGCGGCCGCGCGGGGTACGCTGCAAATAGCCCTGCTGGATCAGGAACGGTTCGAGCACGTCCTCGATGGTGTCGCGTTCCTCGCCGATGGCAGCGGCAAGGTTGTCCAGCCCGACCGGGCCGCCCATGAATTTCTCGACCACGGCCGACAGCAGCTTCCTGTCCATCACGTCGAGTCCGGCGCGATCGACATCCAGCATGACCAGCGCCGCATCGGCTACTGCCCCCGTGGCCTGCCCTTCCGCCTTGACCTCGGCATAATCGCGCACCCGCCGCAGCAGGCGGTTGGCGATGCGCGGGGTGCCGCGCGAACGGCGGGCGATTTCCAGCGCGCCGGCCTCGTCCAGATTCATCTGCAGCAGGCCTGCCGAGCGATGGACGATGAAGCCCAGCTCTTCCGCCGAATAGAATTCCAGCCGCGCGACGATACCGAAACGGTCGCGCAGCGGGTTGGTCAACATGCCGGCCCGGGTGGTGGCGCCGACCAGGGTGAACGGCGGCAGATCGAGCTTGACCGAGCGCGCCGCCGGACCTTCGCCGATCATGATGTCGATCTGGAAATCCTCCAGCGCCGGATACAGTACTTCCTCGACCACCGGCGAAAGACGGTGGATTTCATCGATGAAGAGCACGTCGTGCGGCTCCAGATTGGTCAGCAGCGCCGCCAGGTCGCCTGCGCGCTCGAGCACCGGGCCCGAGGTCTGCCGCAGGTTGACGCCCATCTCGCGCGCGATGATGTGCGCCAGCGTGGTCTTGCCCAGCCCGGGCGGGCCGAACAGCAGCACGTGGTCGAGTGCCTCGCTGCGCTTCCGCGCGGCGTGAATGAAGATCTCGAGCTGTTCGCGCGCCTTCGCCTGGCCCACGTATTCGGCCAGCGTGCGCGGCCGCAGCGCGCGCTCGATCTGCTCTTCCTGCGGGCTGACGGTGGCGGGGGCGATGAGACGGTCGGTTTCGATCATGGAGCCGGAGGCGGCGTGACGGGATACAACCGGATTCTACTCCGTGACGTCTTCCCCCGGCGCGGTGTCCTGCGCCAATTGGCCCCGCCCGCGCGCTTTCGCGCGATAAAGCGCCCGGTCTGCGCGCGCAAGCGCGGCGTTGAGCGTGTCGCTGGCGGTACTGCCCAGCCAGGTCTGCCCCGCGCTGAGACCTGTATCCAGCTCGAGGCCGAAGGCATTCAGCTCACTTCTGAAATGGTCGCTCAGGCGCTGGTACCACGCGGTCACACCGGCAGCATCGAGCCCCGACAGGAGCACCGCAAACTCGTCGCCGGCCAGACGCGCGGCCAGGTCGGCGCGTCGGGTCAAGGCTTTCAGCGACTGCGCCAGGGCCAGCAGGACCTGGTCGCCCACTCCATGCCCATAGCGATCGTTGACCCCTTTGAAATGATCGATGTCGAGCATGACCAGGGCGACGGCATGCTGCCGCTCCGCGAGCCCTTGTGCCAGAGGGAAACGGGTCTCGAATGCGCGCCGGTTGGGCAGCCCCGTAAGCGGATCGGTCAGGCTCAGATGCGCCAGCCGCGCACGCTGTTCCTGCAAGTGCAGGGCGATCATGTTGATGTCGGCCGCCACGGCCTCGAACTCGACGTAGTGCGGCACGATCGTGGGGACCGGCTCGTCATGCGCCAGGGCCGTCAGGGCGTCGACCGTGGACACGATATCGCGCAACATGGTGTGGCGTAGCCGGACCATGGCGACGATCAGCACGCCCAACACAGCCCCCAGGGTCAGCAAGCCCGCCATCACCTGGCGCCAGCCGCTGCGCGTCAGCCATTGCACCGGGGTCTGTACGATCAGCGTCCAGTCCGTGTCTGCCACAGGCAGACGGATTTCACGCACATGCCCGCTGATTTCGCCACGGCCGACGATCGTTTTCTCGTGTGCATCGACGAGCACGGCGGCATGGCCCGGCTGGATCGAATCATCGAGCGCGCGCTGGAATTGTGTCAGGCGCACGCTCAAGAACACGCCGCCCAGCAGATCGCCCCGGGCGTCGCGCACGGGTGCGAGCAGGTCGACATGCTCGGCGCCGGTGATCTCGCGATGGACCCGCGGGCGGCCATCCGTCAACGCGTCCGCGCGCTTCATGTCCTGACGGCACGCGGGGCCGATGCGCAAGGCCCCCGCGTCGCCCAGTACATTGCCGTGTGAATCGACCAATGCCACGCCCAATATCTCGGGCAGCAGCACCTGGCGCGAACGGGCCCACTGTTGCTTCGGCTCGATCGTGCCATTGCGCATCAGGTCGACCAGGCCAGGGTCGCGCGCCGAGTTGTCGAGCAACTTGCGGTAGTACTCCAGTTGCCGCATTACGCCGGTTCGCGTCTGTTCGGCCTCATGCTGGATGAAGCGCTGCTGGTCTTCCCGGCTGGATTCCAGGCTGAACCACAGACTGAGGCCGATCCCCGCGCCAAACATGCCCACCACGCTCAGCAGCAGCCATACCAGCTGGTGTTGCAGCGATGCCGACGGCCGATGTCGTGGAGCGGGCTGCGTCATGAAGGAAGTCAGGTCTTGGACAATGCCCGCAGCGCCTGTCGGATCGCCTCGCCCACCGGCAGGTCGGGCGGCAGCTGGCGTACGGCTTCGGTGGTTTCGCGTTCGTTGTAGCCCAGCGCCAGCAGAGCCTGGCGCACATCATCCGATACGCCGGGCGTTTCCGGGCTGGCGATCGCGCCCGCGAATACCGGCTTGCCCTTGAGTTCGAGCAGCAGGCGCTCGGCGGTTTTCTTGCCGATGCCCGGGACTTTGACGATGCGGCCGATTTCCTGCGCCGCGATCGCCGCCGACAGGTCGTTGACCGACAGGCCCGACAACACCGACAGCGCCGTCTTGGCACCGATCCCCGAGACCTTCAACAGTTCGCGAAACGCCGCGCGCTCGATCTCGCTGCCGAAGCCATACAGCAGGTGCGCATCCTCGCGAATGGCCAGATGGGTGAGCAGGCTGACCTTTTCGCCGATCGCCGGCAGGTTGTAGAAGGTGCTCATCGGCACGTCGATTTCGTAGCCCACGCCATTGACATCCACCAGCACCTGCGGCGGCTGTTTGGCGGCGAGGGTACCGGTAATTCTGCCTATCATGTGGAGTCCTTGCTCATACCAGTCGCCCGCCCTTGACGCGGTAGCCTGCGGTGGAGTGTGTGCCCAATCGGCTGCCGTGCGCATGGGTGATGGCACAGGCCAGTGCGTCGGCAGCGTCGGCCGTCGGCGCGACAGGCAGGCTCAGCAGGCGTTTCACCATCTCCTGCACCTGTTCCTTGGCGGCCTTGCCGTGGCCGACCACCGCCTGTTTGATCTGCAATGCCGTGTATTCCGCCACGCTCAGATCGCGCGATACGGCCGCGCAGATGGCGGTGCCGCGCGCCTGCCCGAGCAGCAGCGTCGATTGCGGGTTGACGTTGACGAAGACGATTTCCACCGCGCAGGTATCGGGCTGATAGGTGCCGATCACCTCGTTCAAGCCGGCAAACAGCACGCCCAGCCGCTGCGGCAGGCTGCCCTCGCCACTCTTGATGACACCGCTGGCGACGTAGGCCAGCTTCTGGCCGGTCTGCTCGATCACGCCGAAGCCGGTGAGGCGTAGGCCGGGATCAATGCCCAGAATGCGTAAGGTGTGAGGGGCGAGGGGTGAGGGGGCGGGTTTGGAGGCCGTCATGTTTTTTCGGGTTCTCGCTGGGTTTTCAGCAGGCCACCCAATAAGCTGAACAGACGGTCTATCTGCATTTCCATTTCGGCTCGTGGAGGACAAAAATCCAAATCCTGAGCGATTCTGAATTGCGTATCCAGTTCGCTGAGCGAGCCGCGAGCCACGATCAGAAACTGTGCGAACTCACGATTGGACTGGCGCGCCGCACCTTCAGCGATATTGCTGGGAATGGATATCGCTGCGCGCCGCATCTGCGCCACCAAGCCAAATCGCTCATCCGCGGGAAACTGTGACGTCAGTTCATACACTTGTTTCACCAACAGCATGGCCTGCTGCCAAGCCACCAAATCATGGTGAACGCGCCTCACGCCTTACCCTTCACGCCTCACTCGGGAAGCACCGCGTTGGTGTAGACCTCCTGCACGTCGTCGAGGCTTTCGAGCGCGTCCAGGATCTTCTGCATCTTCACCGCGTCGTCGCCGGCCAGTTCGGTTTCGGCTTCGGGGCGCATGGTGATCTCGGCGACCGCCGGCTTGAACCCGGCTTTTTCCAGCGCCTCCTTCACCGCCTCGAAGGCCTTGGGATCGGGCGAGGTCAACACTTCGATCGAACCATCCTCGTTGGGAATGATGTCGTCCGCGCCGGCGTCGAGCGCGGCTTCCATCACGGCCTCTTCGCTCGCGCCCGGCTCCAGGATGATCTGGCCGCAATGCTTGAACTGGAACGCCACGCAGCCGTCGGTGCCCATGTTGCCGCCGTGCTTGACGAAGGCGTGGCGGACGTCGGCGACGGTGCGTGTCTTGTTGTCGGTCAGGCAGTCGACCATCACCGCGACGCCGCCGATGCCGTAGCCCTCATAGCGTACTTCCTCGTAGTTCACGCCCTCGAGCTGGCCGGTGCCGCGCTTGATCGCGTTCTCGATGTTGTCCTTCGGCAACGACTCGGCCTTGCCCTTCTCGATCGCCAGCCGCAGGCGCGGGTTCATCGCGGGGTCGCCGCCGCCCATTTTCGCGGCTACGGTGATTTCCTTGATAAGCTTGGTGAAGATCTTGCCGCGCTTGGCATCCTGGCGCCCCTTGCGGTGCTGGATGTTGGCCCATTTCGAATGTCCTGCCATGTCGATTCCAACGCAAAAATAATGCGCAATTCTAGCATTTCGGCCCCTTCGCTCCGCCTCGGCGTCGACCTCGGCGGCACCAAGATCGAACTCGTCGCGCTCGACGGCGAGGGCCGCGAAATCCTGCGCCGCCGCGTGCCGACCCCGCAGAACGATTACCTTGCAACCGTGGCCGCGGTGGCCGCACTGGTCCACGAGGTCGAATACGAACTGGGGAAAGACGGCAGCGTCGGCGTCGGCACGCCCGGCGCGATCTCGCCTGCCAGCGGGCGCATGAAGAACTGCAACTCGACCTGCCTCAACGGCCAGCCGCTGCAGGAAGACCTCGAGCGCGCGCTGAACCGGGCAATAAGAATCGCCAACGACGCCGACTGCTTCGCGCTGTCTGAAGCGACCGACGGTTCTGCTGCGGGTGCCGACAGCGTGTTCGGCGTGATCCTCGGCACCGGCGTCGGTGGCGGCGTGGTGGTACGGGGACACCTGCTCAAGGGCGCCAACGCGATCGCCGGCGAATGGGGGCACTCGCCCCTGCCCTACTTCCAGTTCGCCCACACCCAGGCCGACCGCGCCGGCACCGGCCAGCACTCCGCCACCGGCGAGGCGATCCTGCACCCGTGGCCAAGCCCGCGCGAACTCGACGCTGCGCCCGCCTGCTATTGCGGCAAGAAAGGCTGCATCGAGACCTGGCTGTCGGGCCCCGCGCTCGCCGCCGACCATGTGCGCTACGGCGGCGAGGAGCTGCCCGCACACGAAATCGTGCAGCTGGCGAATGCCGGCTACGGCCCCTGCAGCGCGACGCTGGCGCGTTATGAAGAAAGACTCGCGCGAGGGCTGGCCGGCGTGATCAACCTGATCGATCCCGATGTGATCGTCTTGGGCGGCGGACTTTCCAACATCGAGCGCCTGTACGACACCGTGCCGCGGCTGTGGCCGCGCTACGTATTTTCCGACCGCGTCGACACCCGGCTGGTGCCGCCGAAATACGGCGACTCCAGCGGCGTGCGCGGCGCGGCGTGGCTATGGAACGATTAGCTCAGGGCTAGTGCAACTTGATGCGCGCCCGCGTCGGCGTGCTGATGAAGTGCGCGTAGGTGGTGAGCGAAACCTTGAACCAGCCGTGCAGCGCGATCTCGTGCATCTTGTGCAGCGACCAGTACACCAGCCGCGCCATCACGCCCTCGATCATGATGCTGCCGCCGGTGAGTCCGCCCATCAGGTTGCCGACGGTGGAGAAGCGGCCGAGCGCGACCAGCGAGCCGTAGTCGCGGTAGACATACTCAGGCAGGGACTTGCCGCGGAAGCGGCGGCAGATCGATTTCACCAGCATCGACGCCTGCTGGTGCGCGGCCTGCGCGCGCGGCGGCACGAAGCCCTTGCCGTCCGGCATGGCGCAGGCGGCGCAGTCGCCGAACGCGAAGATGTTGTCGTCGCGCGTGGTCTGCAGCGTGGGCCGCACCACCAGCTGGTTGATGCGGTTGGTCTCGAGGCCATCGATGTCCTTGAGGAAATCGGGCGCCTTGATGCCGGCCGACCACACCATCATGCTCGCCGGAATGAACTTGCCGTCGGCGGTGAGCATGCCGTCGGCGCGTACCTCGACGATGCGCTCGCGCACATGCATCTCGACGCCCAGCTCGGCGAGGCGATCGGCGGCGGCGGCGGACAGGCGCGGCGGCAGACCCGGCAGGATGCGGTCGGACGCTTCGACGATCAGCAGCTTCAGGCTCTTGTCGGGCTCGATGTTGTCCATGCCGTAGGACGACAGCTCGCGCGTGGTGTCGTGCAATTCGGCGGCGAGTTCGACGCCGGTGGCGCCGGCGCCGACGATGCCGACGGTGAGCTGGCCGGGCGCGACGGCCTCGTTCTGCGTGTTGGCGCGCAGGCAGGCATTGATGTGGCGGCGGTGGAATTCGCGTGCCTGCTCGGGGGTGTCGAGCATGATGCAGTGCTCTTTCACTCCGGGCACGCCGAAATCGTTGCCGACCGAACCGACTGCGATGATCAGCGTGTCGTAGCGAAACGCCCGGCGTGGAATGATCTCCACGCCGTTTTCGTCGAAGGTCGGCGCGACGCTGACCTCCTGGCGTGTGCGGTCGAGGCCGTCCATGCGGCCGAGGCGGAAGGTGAAGCCGTGCCAGTGCCCCTGCGCCAGGTATTCGAGGCGCTCGGCGTAGGAATCGAGGCTGCCCGCCGCGACTTCGTACAGCAGCGGCTTCCACAGATGCGAAGGCGAGGCGTCGATCAGCGTGATATTCGCGCGCTTCTTATTTCCCAGCTTGTCGCCCAAGCGGGTCGCCAGTTCCAGTCCTCCTGCTCCGCCGCCGACAATGACGATTTCATGCACCTGCTGTTCCATTGCCACAAATTTCCCTCCTGTTTTCGTATTAGCGAGATGATACCCGGAGTATTAGCATTTGCTTCTATTCTTTGTCGGGTACGCGTTGCCGCCGAACTCGATAGAATCCGCATATCAACACCCCAGGATGCACCATGACCGAACCGCTGCTCGTCGCCCGCAATGCCACCACTGACCTCGTCCTGCTGCCGCAGATGGCCAACCGCCACGGCCTCATCACTGGCGCCACCGGCACCGGCAAGACCGTCACGCTGCAGACGCTGGCCGAGCATTTCTCCAGCATAGGCGTTCCGTGCTTCATGTCCGACGTGAAAGGCGACCTGTCCGGCGTGTCACAGGCCGGCGGCGGCAACGCCAAGGTGGCCGAGCGGGTCGAATCGCTCAAGCTCGAAGGCTTCGCCTACCAGGGCTATCCGGTCACCCTGTGGGACCCCTTCGGCACCAGCGGGCATCCGGTGCGCGCCACCGTATCGGACATGGGCCCGCTGCTGTTGGGGCGCATGCTGGACCTCAACGACACGCAGAGCGGCGTACTCAACCTGGTGTTCAAGGTCGCCGACGACAACGGCCTGCTGCTGCTCGACCTCAAGGACCTGCGCGCGATGCTCGCCTTCGTCGGCGAGAACGCCAAGCAATTCACCACCGAATACGGCAACGTCTCCTCCGCCTCGATCGGCGCCATCCAGCGCGGATTGCTGACGCTGGAATCGCAGGGTGGCGAGCAGATCTTCGGCGAGCCGATGCTCAACATCGCCGACCTGATCCAGACCGACCGCGGGCGTGGCGTCATCAACATCCTGGCAGCCGACAAGCTGATGCAGTCTCCCAAGCTGTATGCCACGCTGCTGCTGTGGCTGTTGTCCGAACTGTTCGAGCAGTTGCCCGAGGCTGGTGACCTCGACAAACCGAAGCTGGTGTTCTTCTTCGACGAAGCCCACCTGTTGTTCAACGACGCGCCCGAGGCGCTGGTGGAAAAGATCGAGCAGGTGGTGCGTCTGATCCGCTCCAAGGGCGTCGGCGTGTACTTCGTCACCCAGAACCCGGCGGACGTGCCCGACAAGGTGCTGTCGCAGCTCGGCAACCGCGTGCAGCATGCCTTGCGCGCCTTCTCGCCGCGCGACCAGAAGGCGGTCAAGGCGGCGGCCGAAACCATGCGCGACAACCCGGCGCTGGACGAAGCCGCCGTCATCACCGAGCTTGGCGTAGGCGAGGCGCTGGTGTCGCTGCTCGACGTGAAGGGCCGTCCCGGCGTGGTCGAACGCGCCTACATCGTGCCGCCGCAGGGCCAGATCGGCCCGATCACCGACGCCCAACGCGCACAGCTGATCCAGTCCTCGCTGGTCGCCGGCGTCTACGACAAGACCATCGACCGCGAATCCGCCTACGAAACGCTGAAGGCGCGCGCGGAACAGTCGGCCCAGGCGGCCGCGCAGGCCAAGACCGCAGCGCAACCCGCAACGGGAGGTGGTCTCGGCGGGGTACTGGGTGAGATCCTGACCGGGAACGGTCGCCGCCAAGGTGCGGCCGAAGCGCTCGCCAAATCGGCCGCACGCGCCATCGGCAGCCAGGTCGGCCGCAGCCTCATACGCGGCGTGCTCGGCAGCCTGTTCGGCAGCAAGCGCTGACCGGCTTTAATCAGGCAAAGAGACGGGCCAGTTCGGCGCCCGGATCGGCCGCGCGCATGAAGGCCTCGCCGACCAGGAAGCCGTTGACTGCGTGACGGCGCATCCTCGCGACATCGGACGGCGCGAGGATGCCGGACTCGGTGATGACGATGCGGTCATTGCCAATCTTCGGCAGCAAACCCAGCGTAGTGTCGAGGCTGACCTCGAAGGTGCGCAGGTTGCGGTTGTTGATGCCCTGTAGCGGCGTTTTCAATTGCAGCGCGGCGTCGAGTTCCACGGCGTTGTGCGACTCGACCAGCACCGCCATCCCCAGCTCGAACGCCAGTGCTTCCAGCGCCTGCATCGCCGGCAGGTCCAGCGCGGCGACGATCAGCAGGATGCAGTCGGCCCCCATCGCCCGCGCCTCGTAGACCTGGTAGGGGTCGACGATGAAATCCTTGCGCAGCACCGGCAGTTGGCATGCGCCGCGCGCGGCCATCAGATACTCGGGGCTTCCCTGGAAATAGTCGCGGTCGGTCAGCACCGACAGGCACGCGGCGCCGCCCTTCTCGTAACTGGCCGCGATCTCGGCCGGCCTGAAATCGGGCCGGATCACGCCCTTGGACGGACTGGCTTTCTTGATTTCGGCGATCACTGCCGGCTGCTCGGCGGCCAGCTTCGCGCGCAGGGCGCCGACGAAATCGCGCGGCGGCGCGGCGGTCTCGGCACGCGCCCGCATCTCGGCGAGCGGCACGCCGGCAAGTCCAGCAGCGATTTCGGTACGCTTGGTGGCGAGTATCTTTTCGAGGATGTCGGACATTGCGTCTAGATCCCCGTGGCGCGGTTGGAGAACGCCACCAACTGCCGCAGTTTTTCACGCGCGGCGCCGCTGCGGATGACCTCGCGCGCCACTTCGATGCCTTCGCCCAGCGTGGCGGCACGGTCGGCCACATAGATGGCGGCACCGGCATTGAGCAGCACGATGTCGCACGCCGGCCCCGGCAGCCCGTCGAGCACGGACAGCAGCATATCCTTTGCCTGTGTCGCGTCCCACACCTTCAGCACCTCGCTGCTACTGGTCTCCAGCCCGAACTCGCCCGGGCGGATCGTGTATTCGCTGACTTCTCCGTCCTTCAGTTCGCCGATCAAGGTCTCGCCACTCAGGGTGATCTCGTCCATGCCGTCGGAACCGTGCACGACCATGACATGGCGACTGCCCAAGCGCTGCAGCACGCGCACCAGGATACCGACCAGGTCTGGATGGAACACGCCCAGCAACTGATGCGGCGCGCCGGCCGGGTTGGTGAGCGGGCCGAGGATGTTGAACAGCGTGCGCACACCCAGTTCGCGCCGCACCGGCGCGGCGTGCTTCATGGCGCCATGGAAATTCGGCGCGAACATGAAGCCGATACCGATCGCATCGATGCTCTCGGCCACCAGCTCGGGCGTGAGATTGAGGTTGACACCCAGCGCTTCCAGCACGTCGGCGCTGCCGCTGGTGGACGACACCGAGCGACCGCCATGCTTGGCGACGCGCGCCCCGGCCGCCGACGCGACGAAGGCGGCGGTCGTGGAAATATTGAAGGTGTGCGCCGCGTCGCCCCCGGTGCCGCAGGTGTCGACCAGATGCGCGCTGTTCTGCGCCGGCACCTGGGCAGCGAATTCGCGCATCACCTGCGCCGCGGCGGCGATCTCGCCGACGGTTTCCTTCTTCACCCTGAGGCCCATGATGATGCCGGCGATCTGCACCGGGGTGAGTTCGCCGCGCATGATCTGGCGCATCAGCGACAGCATCTCGTCGTGGAAGATTTCGCGCTGCTCGACCAGCCGGGCGAGTGCCTGCTGCGGCGTGATCATCGCGTGCCTTTCAGGAAGTTGGCCAGCATGGTGTGACCGTGTTCGGTGAGGATGGACTCGGGATGGAACTGCACCCCCTCGACCGCCAGCGTCTTGTGGCGCACGCCCATGATCTCGCCGTCATCGGTCCAGGCGGTGATATCCAGGCAGTCTGGCAGCGACTCGCGCTCGATCACCAGCGAATGGTAACGGGTGGCGCGGAAGGGATTGGGCAGGCCCTTGAACACGCCCACATCCAGGTGGTGGATCATCGAGGTCTTGCCGTGCATCAGTTCCTTGGCGCGCACGATCCGGCCACCGAAGGCCTGGCCGATGCTCTGGTGGCCGAGGCAGACGCCGAGGATGGGCACCTTGCCTGCGAATTCCTTGATCAGCGGCACCGATACGCCTGCTTCGTTGGGCGTGCAGGGGCCGGGCGAGACGACGATATGGTCGGGTTTCAGCGCCGCGATGCCGGCGAGGTCGATTTCGTCATTGCGGATCACCTTGACGTCTTCGCCCAGTTCGCCGAAATACTGCACGAGGTTGTAGGTGAAGCTGTCGTAGTTGTCGATCATCAGCAGCATGTCGCGGCCATCCTATTGATTTGCATAGCCCCTGCTGCTTCGTCTGGAGAGGGATACCCGGCCGATCGTCCGGTTATTCTGTCGCTGCCGGGGAAGGGCATCATTGAAAGGATGCATTATCCCCTGCCGGCGCATACGGCGACAAGTTCAGGACGGGTGTCCCGACTTGCCGGGCACCCTGATTTCCACATGGCCATCCCCCATGCCAGACCACCGTTGGCCACCATGAAAAAGGCCAACCGCGCGGTTGGCCTTTTTCATGGCACCATTTCATCACACTGGAAGCGCGCAACGCGCACGCCCAGATGGGCATCGGCGACAACCGCTAGTTGGGCGAGATCCCCTGCAGGTAGGTCGTCACCGCCACCAAATCCGTGGACGTCAGGCCATGGACCAGGGGCTTCATCATCGCGCCTGCGGGACGCTGGTTGGTCTCCGACAGGATATGCAGCTGCTTCATCATGTAGTTGGCATGCTGACCCGCCAGGCGCGGGAAGGTGTCCTTGCCCATGCCCATCGCACCATGGCAGCCCGCGCAGGCGGCCACCCCCTTGTCAGGGATGCCGTTCTCGAAAATCGCCTTTCCGGCCGCAACCGTTGCGGGATCCCCCGCGACATTGGGTGCGTCTTTCTGCTGCGAGAAATAGCGGGCCAGTCCCTCGATCTGCTCGTCGGTCAATTTCCGGGTAATGCCCCACATATATTCCGAACCCGCAGGATCGATACGATTGTGCCCGCGGAAGAATTTGAGCTGGGCGATCAAATACGCCTCCTGTTGCCCGGCCAATTTGGGAAAGGCGGGCGAAGTCGAGTTGCCGTCCACGCCGTGGCAGCTCGAGCAGACCTGCAACGCAAGCGTCCGGCCCGACACATTCGGGTTGCCGATATCGCGCGAGCGTTCCAGATTGACGCATCCGCTTCCCAGGCTCGCGATAGCCAGCGCCAACATCGTGTACACGGCTGTCTTCATATTGGAATCCCTTCAGGTCAGTAAAGTGCGTTGCCAGATCTGCTTGACGTCAGTAGGCGCCCCAGACATAAACGAACAGCGTGTCGTTGTCGCTGGCGCTGCGGCCAAAGCCGTCGTAGTTGCTGCTGTTGCCGCTGAATTTCGTGTAATGCCAGTATTGCGCGCCGATGCGCAGGTACTGGACGGGCGTCCAGAACACCTCGGGAATCCAGGCGGTCGTATCCGGGCTTCCACTTAAATTACCCGTGATGTCTGCCGGCCCGCCAAAAAATCCGGCATCGGTCGAGCCGGTGGTCTGCTGGTAGGCCAGACTGGCGCCATACGTGGCGTTGTAAACGTACGCCCCCTTGATCTTGAGTTCCTTCAGGGTATCGCTCGCATTGTCATAGCCCAGTGCCAGCGGATCGCCCCACTTCACGTTTTCGTGGATGTAGCTGATGTGAGCCGTGACCGTGTGCGGGTCGAGGATGTATTGATATTGCGCATCCAGCCCGTAATCCCGGTACCGGTCGGTCGGCTGGTTGACGTCGTTGTTCTCGTGGATCTCTGCGACCAGGCCCGAGGTGCCGATCATCAGGTCATGCGGCCCGAACGCCTTGGTGTAGGCAAGTCGCCAGTAGGGCGCACCATCCTTGATCCTCGCGATGCCGGAGTTGTCCCCCGGATGCAGGAATCCGAAAGGGCCGTTGGCCGTCTTGTAGAGCGCGAGTTCGCCATAGAGGCTCCTGTTCCAGTAGGCATAGACACCGGCACCGACCGAGTCTTGCCCAAGTCCGCCGTCGAGCAGGGGCGATGCGGGTGCACCGAGCGCGAACGTCGGCCCGACATAGGGATAGCTCCAGGCCGGCGCACTGTTCCACACATCCTGCATGCTCGGGTTATTGTTGGCGAAAGCGCCGACGATGAGGTCGCTGCCCGGCGAGATGAAACGGTCGGCATAGCGAAACTCCGTGTTGTCCGGACTCAGGTGGCCTACCCAGTCGCCGTTGTCCTGCTGGTGGTCATAGTTCGCGTAGGTCGCCTGCGCAAACAAGCCGAGGTTGTCGGTAATCTTGCCCGCCAGGAAAACGCTGCCGACATCGAATATCGCCGTGCCCTGCTTGTGAAAGTCCACGGTGTCCTTCACCCCGGTGGAGTCCTTGGGGTTGCGGACCCGGGTGTAGTCGAGGACCGCCATCACCGAAAGGGGCATGGAACGGGCGCCCATCGTATAGCCGGTGAGCTTGAACAGCCGCCCATATGGCGTCAGTTCCGGAAACTGACCGCCGGCATGACAGGCCAGACAGTTTTGCCCTGTCTGCCGGGCAAAAGCCGGAAGCGCATAACTGGGGAAGGACCACATTCCCAACAAGACAAGGGCAAGCAACGTCGGGAGAACGTCCTGTATCTGCAAAACATGGCGCCAAACTGATTTGGTAATCAAGTGCGTTCTCCCCAAAAAAATCGACATGACATTGAAAACAGCTTGCTTATTCCAGCAATGAGGCGGCGCCTATTCTGTTGCAAAAAACATCATCGTTGCAATATGCAAAAATAAAAACAAAATGTGTTGCATAAAAGAACGATTTAATTAATAGGACATGGTTGTCCGTTGTTCAAGGACCTTCCGTAAAATTAAATAGCCCTCCTCGTCGCCACGTGCGCCATGCATGGCGCGCACCCATAAAAAAAGCGCCCGAAGGCGCTTTCACGTCAGGCGTCGAGAGGATTATTTGAGCTTCTTGATCCCCATCAGGCCCAGCACATACTTTTCATACAGCGGCTCGGTCGAGCCTTTTTTCATTTTGCGCATGAAGTATTTCTCTTGAACCAGTTGACGTTGCGCGGCGGAATCTGCGGCAGCGCGACGAAGGCCGCGCCGGTGTCGCCGAAATCGGCCAGGCAGATGGCGTTCCAGGAGGCTTTCTCGGTGGGCTCGCGGCCATCGAGCACCGCACGGATGTTGTGTGCCGTGGCCGTGACCATGGACTCGATCATGTAGCCGGTCTTGGGCGTGCCGGTCGGCACCGGCGTGGGCTCGACCGGCGGAATGGCGACGCACACGCCGACCGAATAGACGTTCGGGAACTTGGGATTGCGCTGGTAGGGGTCGATGACGATGAAACCGCGCGGGTTGGTGAGCCCCTCGATGCCGAACACGGCGTCGATGCCCTTGAACGCCGGCAGCATCATGGAATAGGCAAACGGCAATTCATGCTCCTTGATCACCTCGCCTTTTTCGTTGTGCTCGGAGACGAACATCTTGCCGGCTTCGACCTTGGTGACCTTGGCATTGCAGATCCACTTGATGTGGCGGTCGCGCATCACGGACTCCATCATACCCTTGGAGTCGCCGACGCCGCCCAGGCCCAGGTGGCCGATGTAGGGCTCGGCGGTGACGTAAGTCATCGGCACCTTGTCGCGGATCTTGCGCTTGCGCAGATCGGTGTCCATGATCATCGCGAACTCGTACGCCGGGCCGTAGCACGAGGCGCCCTGCACTGCGCCCACCACGACGGGCCCCGGAGCCTGCACGAAATCGTCCCACACCTTGCCAGCCGCCACGGCGTGCTCGACCTGGCAAATCGACTGGGTGTGGCCTTCCGGCCCCAGTCCGGGCACTTCATCGAAAGCCAGCTTGGGGCCGGTCGCGATGACGAGGAAGTCGTAGTCGACGATCTGTCCGTCGGTGAGCTCGAGCTGATTTTTCTCGGGGTGCACGCGCGCCGCGCCGATCCCGATGAAATCGATGTTCTTCTTGTTCAGGTAGGGCGCGGCGGGAATCGTGACGTCGTCGCGCTTGCGCCAGTTCACCGCCACCCAGGGGTTGGACGGCGTGAATTGGAAATACGGGAGATTCGAAATCACCGTGATCTTGTCTTCCGCCCGCGCCGATTCGCGCATTTCATAGGCCATGGTCATGCCCCCCACGCCTGCGCCCAGAATAACGATGTGTGCCATGCAGTCCTCCTTGTTTGATGTTGGCCAATGTTGCGGCCAACACCATTGCAACAGGCATGCCACCCCGAAAAAGTGTCCTGCATGCGGGTTGCCAGGGAGAAATGGATTTGACATGGCCATTGTGTCATGCCATTTTCCACTCTCGTCATGACGAGAGTGTCAGATATGGACATCGAACTTCAAAGCCTGATCGACACGCACGAACAGCCCTTCGTGGTGATCGACCGCAGCTACCGCATCGTCGCCGCCAACCAGCGTTATTGCGATGCCTATGGGATGACGCCCGCCGCGATCGTCGGTCAGCAGTGCCACGCAGTCTCCCACCACTCGCAGCGGCCCTGCCATGAAAACGGCGAGCATTGCCCGCATCAGGCACTGTTCACGCAAGGCGAGACGGTCGAAGTCCTGCACACCCATTACCACGCCGACAACCAGCCCGAACGCACCCGCATCCGGGGACACCGCCTGCGCGGCGCAGATGGCGAACTCTATCTGGGCGAGCAGCTGTTCCCGCTGGAGGCCGAGGCAGGCAGCGAATGCGACGCCATGCAGATGATCGGACAGTCGCCCGCCTTTCTCTCCTGTGTCGACAACCTGGCACGCGTGGCCGAAAGCGAGGCCTCGATCCTGCTATACGGCGAAAGCGGCGTCGGCAAGGAACTCGCCGCACGCTTCATCCATGCGCGCTCCAACCGCGCTGGCGCGGCATTCATCGTCATCAATTGCGCGGCCGTGCCGGAAAGCCTGTTCGAGAGCGAACTCTTCGGCCACGAGCGCGGCGCGTTTTCCGGCAGCAACGGCCTGAAGAAAGGCCTGTTCGAACTCGCCGACAGCGGCACCCTCTTCCTCGACGAAGTGGGCGAGATCCCGCTGGCCATGCAGGCCAAGCTGCTGCGCGTACTGGAAACCGGCGAATTCCGCCGCGTTGGCGGCACGCAGACGCTGACTGCCGACGTGCGCGTGGTATCGGCCACCAACCGCAGGCTGCTCGACGAAGTCGATGCCAAGCGCTTCCGGCTCGACCTGTATTACCGCCTGGCCGGTATCGACGTCACCCTGCCGCCACTGCGCGAACGCGCCGCCGACCTGCCCGACCTGGCCAATTTCCTGCTGAAACGGCTGACCGGAGGACAAAGCCCCTGCCGTCTCGCGCCGGACGCCGTCGCAGCATTGCAGGCCTACGACTTCCCTGGCAACGTGCGCGAGCTGCGCAACCTCCTGCAGCATGCCGTGCTCAGCTGCCGCGACGGCACCATCCGCGCAGCCGACCTGCGGCTGCCGCCGCGCGTCGCGCACGTACGCCCCGACGCCGCCAGCGCCTCGCTGCGCGACATGGAACGCGCGCACCTGCAATCCCTGCTCGACGCGCACCAGGGCCATCGTGCGCGCGTCGCCGCTGCACTCGGCGTCACCGAGCGCACGCTATACCGTAAGCTCAAGCAGCACGGCCTGGGGAAGAGCTGAACCCGTTACCGGCGTTCTTCAAGAAACGGTGCAAAAACAGCGATCGGAGCAACGTTGGAATTGGCGATCTGGCGCGACGAGGCGTATAGAAGATGGATGACGACTGTAGCGAGGAAAGCCACCAGGCCCCCACCCTGCATGGCTGCTACTCGGCCGAAGCCGTCATTCAAAGCTATCTGCAAATTCTAGGGAACTCACTTCGCTTACCAAATGGTTTACAGAATGACGCCTCTAGATTACAAGCGCCTCTAATTAATGTCTTTGATTCCAAGCGCCGGGCGGAAGGCAGGGTTCATCACATACCTTGTGCTGTCGTTTCCGCGTGCAGCACGGATCTGAAGGACCTTCAAGTCGTAGTTAACGTTGTATATATAAACATCTTCACCCTCAGCCGATTTCACACCGACAATACCGTAGTAGAGTAAAAAATCCACAACGCGCTCTAAATCATTATGGTCGATGCCTGCTTCAGAGATGAGTTGCCGCAAATCGGACGGTGAGAACTCTGGCTGTGCGTCGATGAAGTGATACAGGAGGTCCTGCGCAGCAGGAAATACGTCGGTAAGCTCATGGTCAAGCTCGACAATAAGGTCTTGTGAATAAGCAAGAACTCCCTTTGACAGATCGCTTTCCTCAATCTTTTGGTGATTGAGATTTGAAGCAAAACCCTTTGCATGCGAGAAAATTTTAATCACATTGCGTGGGCGCATCAGAGCTCGCTCGACAATGTATGAAGAAGATTCCTCGCCCCTGTAGTGAGAAATGCATAGCCTAGGCCAGATTTGTTCAAATGGAATATTAGGGTTGTCATCCTCCATACCAAGCC
>NZ_MEGP01000031.1:0-22293 GCF_001725555.1 Thiobacillus sp. SCN 63-57
AATCCAGTTCGCGGTGTTCATGTCGTGGGTGCGGCGGCGGTCGTCGCCGGTGTTCTTGCGCAGGTCGAGGAATTCCTCGATGTCCATGTGCCAGGTTTCGAGATAGGCGCACACCGCGCCCTTGCGCTTGCCGCCCTGGTTGACCGCGACGGCGGTGTCGTTGACCACTTTCAGGAAGGGCACGACGCCCTGCGACTTGCCGTTGGTGCCCTTGATGCGCGAGCCCATGGCGCGGATCGGGGTCCAGTCGTTGCCCAGGCCGCCGGCGTACTTCTGCAGCATGGCGTTTTCCTTGATGGCCTGGTAGATGCCGTCGAGGTCGTCGGTGACGGTGGTGAGGTAGCAGGACGACAGCTGGCTGTGGCGGGTGCCGGCGTTGAACAGGGTCGGCGTCGACGACATGAAGTCGAACGAGGACAGCACCTGGTAGAACTCGATGGCACGCGCTTCGCGGTCGATCTCGTTGATCGCGAGGCCCATCGCCACGCGCATGAAGAAGGCCTGCGGCAGCTCGATGCGCGACTCCTCGATGTGCAGAAAATAGCGGTCGTACAGGGTCTGCAGGCCGAGGTAGCCGAACTGGTAGTCGCGGCCGGCGTCGAGCACGGCAGCCAGGCGCGCGAGGTCGAACTGGCCGAGCTTCTCGTCGAGCAGTTCGGCGGCGATGCCTTTCTTGATGAAGGCCGGGAAATACTCGGCGTAGCGCTGGCCCATCTGCGCCTGGGTGACGGCCTCGCCCAGCACTTCGTGGCGGATGGAGTTGAGCAGCAGGCGCGCGGTGACGTAGGAATACGCCGGGTCCTGCTCGATCATCGAGCGCGCGGCGAGCACCAGCGCCTTCTCGACCTCGGCCATCGGCACGCCGTCGTAGAGGTCGCGCAGCACGGTGTGCATGATGGGCTCGGCCTTGACGTTGTCGCCGAGGCCGGTGCAGGCGTCGGCCAGGAGGCCGGCAAGGCGCGCGGTGTCGAGCGGCTTCTTCTGGCCGTCTTCCAGCACGTGCAGGGTGGCTTCGGGCACGCCGGCGGCCTTTTGCGCGGCGCGTTCCTGCGCGCGCTTCTCGCGGTAGAGCACGTAGGCGCGGGCGACTTCGTGTTCGCCCGAGCGCATCAGCGCAAGCTCGACCTGGTCCTGGATGTCCTCGATGTGGAAGGTGCCGCCGTTGGGATTGCGCCGCATCAGGGCCGCGGTCACCTGGCCGGTGATCGATTCGACCAGCTCGCGGATGCGCGCCGACGCCGCCGCCTGCCCGCCTTGCACCGCAATGAAGGCCTTGGTCACGGCGATGGCGATCTTGTTCGGCGCAAAGCCGACCACCGCGCCGTTGCGGCGGATGATCTTGTAGTCGGCGTAGCGCGTGTCGATCACTGCCACGTCGGCAGGCTCAATGGGGGGAATGGGCGCAGATGCGGCGGATTCGGTGGCGACGTTCAGCATCGAGGGGGGCTCCTTGGTGGTGGGTGTAACGACAATCCGGGCTGGCCATGCCGGGGCGCGAAACATCCACACCTTATACACAGCTTGCCCGACCCTCGCCAACAGTTTTATTCACAACATATTGTGGTGTTGGCAGAGGCTGGATACAAATTCTAGGTGTCCTGCCCGGCATGTCAACCCGGAACCGGCGTGTCCGGACAAGATTTTTCATGGCCCTGAAAATCCCAAGACAAATCAAAGTTTTTGCCAGACGGGATGCCTAAAATTTGACCAGCACTGCGGCAGGACAGGGCCTGGCGCCACGAAACGCCCGGCCGGGCCGTGGAATGCGGTGAAGTCCGGTTTGTCCAGTCCGCCTGCAGGCCGCCCGCGCCGCGCAAAGACTGCTGAATCTTTGCGCGGCGCGGGCCCGGGCGAGGTCCGGCAGCCGCTTCCCTTAAGAGAATCAGGGGAATTTTGGTTATGATGACGAAAAAACCACACCTTTCCGGTCCGCCCATGCGTCATACCGCCGTCCTGCTGATTTCCTGCCCCGACCAGAAGGGACTGGTCGCCGCCATTGCCGATTTCCTGCTGTCGCACAACGCCAACATCCTGCATGCCGACCAGCACCAGGACGCCGAACTGAAGCTGTTCCTGATGCGGGTGGAATGGGAACTGGCGGACTTCAACCTCGACCTGGCCGAATTCGCCGCCGCCTTCGGTCCCCTCGCCGAGCGCTTCGGGATGACCTGGCGGCTCGCCGAGTCGAGCCGCAAGCCGCGCTTGGCGGTGTTCGTGTCGAAGTTCGACCACTGTCTGGCCGACCTGCTCTACCGCTACCAGAGCGGCGAGCTGCATTGCGAGCTGCCGATCATCCTCAGCAACCACGAGGACACGCGCTGGCTGGCCGAGGCCTACCGCGTGCCCTTCCAGCACCTGGTCGTGCACAAGGACGCCAAGCACGAGGCCGAGCAGATCCAGCTGGCGATCCTGCGCGACCAGAAGATCGACTTCATCGTGCTGGCGCGCTACATGCAGGTGCTGTCGGCCGATTTCATCCGCCATTTTCCCAACCGCATCATCAACATCCACCATTCTTTCCTGCCGGCCTTCCACGGCGCCAAGCCCTACCACCGGGCGTTCGAACGCGGCGTCAAGCTGATCGGCGCGACCGCGCACTACGTCACCGAGACGCTCGACGACGGCCCCATCATCGAGCAGGACGTGGCGCGCATCTCGCACCGCGACAGCCTCGACGACCTGATCAACAAGGGCGCCGACCTGGAAAAGGTGGTGCTGTCGCGTGCGGTGAAGTGGCATCTCGACAACCGCGTGCTGGTGTACGCCAACAAGACCGTCGTGTTCGACTGAACGGCATGCTCGATTTCAGCGTTCCCGACATCGACGCGACAGCCGGGCACACGGTCGAGACCCGGCCGAAAGCCGTGGCGGCCTGGCTGGACCGCCTGCCCTACGCCGACCCGGTCACCACGGCCCGCCAGCTGTTCGCCGCCCTGCATGCGCTCAACCGCCATCCGCTGGGCGCCGACGACCGCCACGCGCTGCTGGCGCAGTATCGGCCCGCCGTGGCGCGCGCCGCGGCCAGCCTGGAAGCGCAGCTCGCCGATTTCAGCGTGCCGCCCAACGCGCAGCAACGCCAGGTCGGCGCCCTGCTGCGCGACCTGCGCATGGAGCACAGCATCGGCTACAAGCATCTGCTGCGGGCCCTCGACGACCAGCGCTTCGGCCGCCCCAACGCCCGGCGCCTGGCCGAATTCACCGCCCGTCTGGCAACGGCGCTGCGCGATGTGCAGGCGGCCAGCTTCCTGACCTGCACGCCGCCCCCGGCCGGCCTGTGGCAGGACCTGCACCAGCTTCACGCGTACGCGCAGGTCTCGAATGTGGCGGAACTGCCGACCGAGGGGGTGCCGACGACCAGCCTCGCCTATCGCCAGGCCCTGCTGCTCGCGCTGGCCGATCCGCCGCGCATGAGTCCGGCCGAGCTTGCCCACACCCGGCTCTACCTGGACCGCTACGCGGCCCTCGCCGGGCTGACCTACGGCGCCGTCCCCGGCCATCTCGGTTTCCCGGTGCCGCGCGAGGGCGACGTTCCGCCGGCCCATGCCGCGGCCGGCGCCAGCCCGGGCAGCCAGTGGCTGGACACCGACGCGCTGTGCCGCCATGTGCACGAAACCGGCGTCCGGCTGCGCAAGGGCGAAACGCCCGAGCAGGTCGACCTGCCGCCCGGCATGGACCGTTCGTTCACCCTGTCGCTGTTCAAGAAGCTGCTCAAGGAGTGGGGCACCCAGGCGCAGCGCACCTACAAACGCTACGCGCCGGCGCCCGGCAGCACGGTGCAGGTCGTCGCCGGCGTGAGCGCCATCCACCGGTTGCTGGAGCAGCGTCCGAATGCGGACCAGGGCACGCAGGACGACCCGGACAGCCTGGCCATCCATGACGTCCGCGGGATGTCCGCCGCGCCAGTCACGGTCAACGCCACCGTGTGGACGGTGACGAACGAAAGCGCCTCCGGCTTCGCCCTCTCGGCCGCCCCGGATGCGCCGCTGAACCTGAAGGCGGGCGACCCGCTGGCGCTGCATGCCGGCCATGACACGGGCTGGTCGGTAGGCGTCATCCGCTGGATCCGCATGCGCGACGTGCGCCAGATCGATCTGGGCGTCGAGCGCCTGTCGCCGCAGGTCAAGCCGATATGGGTCCGGCCGCTGCGCGGCCCCCGCCAGTCGAATGCCGAGCCGGCACTGTTCCTGCCCGGCCTGGCCGCGCTGAAGCAGACCGACCGCCTGCTGCTGCCGCGCCATCTGTATCAGCCCGGCATGGATGCCGAGGTGCTGGACGCATCGCGCCAGACCGTCCTCACCTTCGGGCGGCTGCTGGAGTACACGCCGGGCTTCGACCTGGCCGATTTCACCCTGATTGCCGACGACCCCCTATGACCGAGATTCTTGTCCTCTATTACAGTGCCGGCGGCAGCGTGCGCGAGATGGCGCACCTGATCGCACGCGGCGTCAACCAGGTGGCGGGGGCGTCCGCCCGGCTGCGCACGGTGCCGCCGGTGGCACCGCGTACCCAGGTGGCCGAGCCGCCGGTGCCCGACGAAGGCGCGCCCTATGTGGAACTCGCCGACCTGGAGCAATGCGCCGGCCTCGCACTCGGTTCGCCCACCCGCTTCGGCAACATGGCCGCGCCGCTGAAGTATTTCCTCGATACCACCGGTGCGCTGTGGGCCAAGGGCACGCTGGTCGGCAAACCCGCCGCCGTGTTCACCTCCACCGCCAGCCTGCACGGCGGCCAGGAAACGACGCTGACCAGCATGATGCTGCCGCTGTTGCACCACGGCATGCTGATCGTCGGCCTGCCCTATACCCTGGCAGAAGTGAACCACACCACCAGCGGCGGCACGCCCTACGGCGCCAGCCACTGGGCCGGCGCCGCCGACGACAAGCCGCTATCCGACGCGGAACGCACGCTGTGCATCGCGCTGGGCAAGCGCCTGGCCGAAGCGGCGGTGAAGCTGGCGCGACCGTTGTGAGGCCCGCCGCATGAAAATCCTGCAAATCGCATCCAGCATCAGCCTGATCGCGCTGATTTTTCTCTGTGTCGCATGGGAGTTGTGGCTCGCGCCGCTGCGCCCCGGCGGCTCCGGACTGGTGATGAAAGCCTTGCCGCTGCTGCTGCCGCTGATGGGCATCCTGAAAGGCCGCCGCTACACCTACCAATGGGCGCCGATGCTGATGCTGGCCTATTTCACCGAAGGCGTGGTGCGCGCGTGGTCGGACACCGGCCTGTCGGCGTGGCTGGCCGGGGGCGAGGTGATGCTGTCGGGAGTCTTCTTCTTCGCGGCGATCTTTTACGCCAAGTTCAGCGCCCCTTCACGCCTGGTCGGAACGCACTAACCCCCCCGCCGCCCCATGATGAAAAAAGCCGTCCATCGGGACGGCTACCAAATCAGGGCGTCGTACCGGGAAAAAACTCAATCGTCACGGTCGCCCTGGTCCAGGTTATATACATCCAGGTCTTTTGCCTCCCTGATTTTCCCCCTGAACCCCAAGCCCTTGATGATGTCCTTGATTTCGCCCACGCGCGGACTCGTGACAGGCGTAAGGTGGGACAGCACCAGTTTCCTCACATTGGCGTCGATCGCCACGCCCGCAATCAGGGATGGCTCGCTGTGCAGAATATGGAACAGGGGATTGGGGGGCGCATCGCCCGCTTCCATGACCGCCGTGTCATAGATCAGCAGGTCCGCATCCTGCGAAATGGTCGCCATGTTGCCCTGGCCCAACTGTTTCGGACCGATACCTTTGGTTCCCGTGTCGCCCGAATACACCACGGTGTGGCCCTTGTATTCAATGCGATAGGCCACCGCAGGAACCGGACCGTGATCCACGGCGATGGACTTGATCACGAGGCCATCTGGTGCGGTCAGCACGGTTTGGACCGTGGCGCCGGGCACGGTCGACGGCAGATCGTGAGCGGTATAGGCAAAGGTGCTCGCACTTTCACCCGGCAGGGTGGGGGGACCATTGTCATCGCTGATGCCGGCCACAAATGCCTGCAGATAGCGTTCGACGCCCCCTTTCTGGACGGAAAAATGTTCATCCACATAATCCGCGGTGGCCGGGTAGACCGGCAGACCATTCGGGTAATACACCCCCGGCGTGGCGGCGGGAAGCGTGGACGCGCCCGGGCCGTAGATATTGATGGGCGCGGTCCGGCCGGGCAGCGCAATGCCTTGCGCGGCGGCCGCCGCGCGCGCCTGGTTGCTGTGGAAGTAGATGGTCTTGATCACCGAGGTCAAATCCCCCGTGTGGTCGGCGTGCAAGTGGCTCAGCAGGACGATATCCAGATCCCGGACATCCGTGCCGCTCTGCGCCAGACGCTGGTAGGTGCCGCCCCCCACGTCCATCAGGATCCTTGGCTTGCCGTCGGTAAAGACCAGGTAACCCGCACTGGCCCGGCCTTCAAGCGTGGCCATGGGGCCGCCTGACCCCAGCACCATCACCGAGAGGTCGCCGTCGACACGTTGAAAAGCCGTCTTGCCCCTGTCGGCATCCCTATCCTTGTCGGCATACGCCGCACTCGATACGGACGCCAGGATGGCCAGGGCCAGAAGGCCCCTTATCGTCTTGTTTGTCCTCAGCCTGGTTCCACGAAAATTCATTTTTGTCTTCCTCCTAATTATGCAAACGCTCTCTGGTTGGGGTTCAATCCTCGGGCCTCTCGGATTCCACGAGGGGCGGTACCGCTACACCATCGTCATCGCACGCTCCTTTGCCTGATCGACCATCAACTCCGGGACACCCTCCGCAAATCCGGCTAACCAAGCAATTCCCGTTCCTCTTGTTTATTTTCAATAAAAACAGATTGTTACTCAAAACGCACGGGGAAAGGATTTATAACATGTAAAATATTCCGACAAAAATAGGAATCAAAGAAAACTTGCTCATTATTTCATTCAAACAGACATGAACAATTCAGTTCATTGTATTTAAACAGTTATTTTTAATTTTATGTTGGATTGTCGTAAAACTACAGAGCATTTAATGCCTGATTATTGGCTTATAGATCGATATTGGCTCGTCATTTTTTGATATTAATTTTTATTCTGGTTACTTAATACCATCAGCAGTAGAAACGAAAACAATACAGGCTGGTACATTCATGCGTCTCGGGTTGGGATGCCAACCAGCCTGATGGGCCTCTCTCCGCGCCCCGATGTATCGCCTCGCTCGCCCTCGCTTCCGTGTCGGACATCCCGAAGCAAGGGGACGCAGACCCGTCGGCGAGGGGGGCGGACACGCCGTCAGAAATTGTAGGCGACGCCCAGCGAAACCATGTTGGCGGTCATCTTGCCGGTCTTGTCGGATTTGCCGAGCCCGCTCACATGGTCGTAGTCGGCGCGCAGGTCGACATGGTCACTGAGCTTGTAGAGCGCGCCCACGCCCAGCAGGGGACGGACGACGTGGGTCGACGCGTCGCCGCTCGCTGCAACGGCCGCGCCGCTGGCGCTAAGGCGGGAATCGACTTTCGCTGCGACCACGCCCGCCTTGCCGAACACGGAAAAGCTGTCGCTCAGCGGCAGCGAAAGCAGCGCCGCCGCGTCCACGCCGCCGGCCTTCAGCGATCCCTGGGCGCTGCCGCCGCTGGTGCTCGCCGTGTACTTGGCCTTGCCGAAATCGATGTAGCCGGCTTCCACCGCCAGGTTCGGATTGAAGCGATAACCGCCCTGCAGGCGCCACTTGGTGCGGTTGCCGGAATCGCTGCTGGACAGTCCGGTGGCGCCATTGGCGAGCAGCGCACCGTCGAAATGATTGCGGTCGAGCGACAGATTCGAACGGGTGATCTCGCCCACGCCGTAGAAACCGTCGGCGAATGCCGTGGTGGACAGGGCAAGCAGGGCGAACGATGCCAGATGCTGAAGTTTCATGGAGTCTTCCTGAAGTGAATGGAGGGGCCGCCGGATCTGCCGGCGACACCTCCAATCTGCAAGCGCGATGCCAGCTGCACGGCACCGCTTCAAGGCATTGATTTCATGGGATACGTGGCGCATCCGCCGCCACCCGCACCGCAGGACGGCACAGGACGCATGCAAGAATCGTCGACAAAACTTGCAGGGTGGTGCCGCGTTCAGGACTGCTCGGGGCGGTATTTCTTCAGCTTGTACCAGAGGGTGCGCTCGCTGATGTCGAGCAGCGCGGCGGCCTTGGCCTTGTTGCCCTCGGCCTGCGCCAGCGCCTCGTCGATCAGCCGCGCCTCGAGGTCCTCGACCGCCTGGTTCAGCGGCGGCGGGGCCTTCTGGCTTTCGGCCGGCGCGGCGGCCGGCCTGGGCTTGTTGTCGACGGCGCGCGGGTTGAGCAGGAAATGCTGTTCGTCCAGTTCGCCACCGCCGCTCAGGATCAAGGCCCGCTCGACCATGTTTTCCAGTTCGCGCACGTTGCCCGGCCAGTCGTAGTCGCACAGGCGCTCGAGCGCCCGCGGGGCGAGGTGGGTCGCTGCCGTCGAATGGCCGTGCTTGGCGATGAAGTGCTCGACCAGGCCGGCGATGTCTTCGGTCCGCGCGCGCAGGGGCGGCAGTTCGATCGAGAACACGTTGACCCGATAGTAGAGGTCTTCGCGCAGCGTGCCTTCGCGCACGCTTTCCAGCGGATCGCGGTTGGTGGCGGCGATGACGCGCAGGTCGAGTTCGATGACGCGGTTGCCGCCGAGGCGTTCGATGGTGTTCTCCTGCAGCACGCGCAGCAGCTTGGCCTGCAGCGGCAGTGGCATTTCGGTCAGCTCGTCGAGGAAGATCGTGCCGCCGTCGGCCAGTTCGAACTTGCCGACGCGTTCCTTGACTGCGCCGGTGAAGGCGCCCTTCTCGTAACCGAACAGTTCGCTTTCCAGGATGTCGGCCGGGATCGCCGCGCAATTGATCGGCACGAACAGCTTGTCACGGCGCGGCGAGGCATGATGCAGCGCGCGCGCGGCGAGTTCCTTGCCGGTGCCGGTTTCGCCGGTGATCAGCACCGAGGCCTTGCTCGGTCCGACGCGCTGGATCAGTTCGTACACCGCCCGCATCGGCTCGCTGGTGCCGACGAAGGCATCCCAGCCGCGCTCGATCTCCTGCCGCAGGAAGGCGTTCTGTTGCGCCACCGCGGCACCGTTCAGCACACGCTCGACGGCGAGTTCCACCACGTCGATGTCGAACGGCCGCAGGATGTAGTCGCAGGCGCCGTGCTTCATCGCGGCCACGGCGGTCTCGATGGTGCCGTGCGCGGTGATCACCATCACCGGCACGTCCGACGCCTGCGCCCGCAGCGCGGCCAGCAGTTCGATGCCGTCCATCTCGGGCATGCGCAGGTCGGTGATGACGAGGTCGACGCTGTTCGCCTGGAACAGCGCGAGCGCCTCGACGCCGTTGCCGGCCGCGAGCACCCGGTGGCCCATCTTCTGCAACATGATTTCGAGGACGCGGCGCATCTTGGGTTCGTCGTCCGCGACGAGGATCTGTCTGCCTTTCATGTCTCTCCCGATTGCCTGCGCGGCAGGCGGATGCGGAACAGCGCCCCACCCAGCTTGCTTTCCGCCGCTTCGATGTCGCCCCCGTGGGCGCCCACGATCTGCTGCACGATGGCCAGCCCCAGTCCGATGCCGCCTTCGCGCTTGAAGAAGAAGGCCTCGAACACGCGGGTCCGCTCGGCCGGGTCGATGCCCGGCCCGTCATCGGCCATTTCGATGGTCAGGAACGCGTCGTCGTCATGGGTCGCCAGTTCGATCTGCCCACCATGATCGAGGATCTGCAGGCCGTTCATCAACAGATTGAGCAGGACCTGGGTGATCTGTTCCTCGTCGCATTCGATCACCGGCCGCGTCGCCCGCAAGCGGGCGGTCACGCTGACCTGCTTCTTGCCGGCCTGCGCACCCAGCATGGCGATGCTCTTCTCGATCAGCGCGTGCATGTCCACGGCGGCATACGACGGCGCCCGCGGCCGGGCGGTGTCGAGCATGGCCGACACCAGGCGGTTGAGCCGCTCGGTCTCGCTCTCGATGAAACCGACCAGTTCGCGGCCTTCCTCGCTGATGCCGGATTCGCGCTGCAGCATCTGCGCCGAGGAACGCAGGATGCCGAGCGGCGTGCGCACCTCGTGCGCGATCACCGAGGACATCTCGCCGACCACCGCCAGTTTCGAGGCACGCACCAGGTTCTGCTGCGACTGGTCGATGTCGCGCATCATCTGCACGAAGGCGTCGGTCAGTTCGCCGACTTCGCCCCCGCGCGCGACCGGCGGCGCCTGCAGGATCTTGTTGCGCATGTAGCCGCGGGCAAAGCCGGTCAGCGCGGCGACGGGCCGAGCGATCTCGCGGCTGACCCAGCTGGCCATGGAAAAGGTCAGCAGCATGATGAGGCCCAGCAGGCCGAGGAAGATGAGCGCCATGCGATGGACCGGCGCGAGGGCCTGGTCGACGGGCTGGATGATCAGCGTGGTCCAGCCGAAGCCGGCGAAATTGGCATAGCCATGCGCACGCGCGGCGCCGACGATGACGTCGGAATCCGCCACCGGCGCGCCCGGCCGCACCGACACGGTCGGACCGGCCGCCGCCGTGCGCCACGCGGCGAGCGCCTTGCCCAGCAGCATGCCGCGCGTGCGGAGTTCCTTCGATGCCGCGATCAGCCGGCCGTCGCGGTCGAGCACGGCCAGCATGCGGCCGCCGCCGCTGGTGGCCTGGTCCAGCACGTCGTCGATCTCGGTCCAGTCGAGCTTCAGCCGCAGCTGGCCGAGCGTGCCGCCGGCGAACGCCGAAGCCACCGGCACCCGCATCACCAGCCCGCCGTCTTCCTGCCCGGTCGGCGATTCGAGCGCCACGTCCGCGCCCGACAGCGCGGCGCCGAGCCAGACCGGCCGGTCCGTCACCTGGCGGCCGACCTCGGCCGCATCGCTGCTGCTGATGATCCGCCCGTCACGGTCGACGCACGCAAGCGCGAGATACACATCCTTGTAGCCGGCATGCAGATCGGACAGGAAATGCGAGAGGCGCTTGTCGACGTCGCGCACCTGCAGGTCCTGCATGATGTCGAGATGGCTCCAGGTGGCGGCGTTCTGCAGGCGTTCGAACATCATCTTGTCGATGTCCGCGGCGACCCCGGTCGCCTGGATGGCAAGGTTGCGTTCGATCTCCGCCTGCACGGCCTCACGCGCCTTGACAAAAGCCAGGCTGGCCAGAAGTATGGCGGGCAAAAGGCCGACGCTGAGGAAGGCGATGAGTAGCGTCTTGCGTATGGTCACACTGAGGATGGTAGCCGAATGAAAGTCTGGAATGAGGCCGGAACGCGACAAGAACACGAAAAATCCGGTCCGCCCCCGCCGACTCCGTGCCTGTCCTTGCGCGCTGTCGTGCGACGGCTCGCTGCGTTCGCCCTGGCGTTCGCGTGCACCCAGGCCGCCGCCGGAGACGGCGCATTGTCCGACGTCAACTACCGCCTGGGCGAAGGCCTCCAGCTGGCGGACACCGGCTTCTCGCTGGGCGGCTATGCCACGGCCAGCTTCGAGCACCTGCACCATGCGCCCGCCCGCGCCGCGCTCGACAACCTGAGCCTGTTCGTCTGGTGGCAGGGCGAGAGCCGCTGGAAGTTCTTCTCCGAGCTCGATTACGAGAACGTGCTGGCGACGCCCGTGTCCGACCGCGAAGGGGAAACCCGCTACCTGGCGCTGGAGCGGCTCTACCTCGACTATGCGATCACCGACACCACCACGATCCGCGCCGGCAAGTTCCTCACCCCCATCGGCCGCTGGAACCTCATCCATGCGACACCGCTGGTCTGGACGACGTCGCGTCCGCTCGTCACCACCGCGACGTTTCCCACCAACGCGACGGGCCTGATGCTCAACGGGACGCTGCCGAACGTGGCGAACGGCACCGAGTATTCCCTCTACGCATCGAAAGGCGGAGAGCTGCGTCCCAATCCGGTTCTGGATCCGTTCTACGAAGCCATCGGCGCCCATGTAGCCTTCCCCCTGCTCACGGACGGGCAGATCGGTTTTTCCTACGCGGCCTTCGAACAGAAAAAGACCCGCGACGAGAAAAAACGCCTGCTCGGCGTCGATTTCGTCTGGACGCGCAACCGCTACGAAATCAGCGGTGAAGGCATCTACCGGTTCTCGGACAACGGAAGCGACTGGGACGAGAAAGGCGCCTTCGGCCAGTTGGTGATCCCGCTGACCGCCAAGCTCTACGCGGTCGGCCGCTATGAGCTCTACCGCAAGGCGCAGGAAGCGCAGGCCACCCGGCTGTGGGTCGCCGGCCTGAATTACCGGGTCACGCCAGCGATCGTATTGAAGGCGGAATGGAACGGTGCCACGCACAACACCATCGACGCGCCCGAAGGCTTCATGTCCTCGCTCAGCCTCCTGTTCTGACGCGCCGCATGCCGACGATCCTGTCCCTGCTGGCGCTCTGGCTTGCCCTCGCCCTGCCCGCCGCGGCGGCCGACCTGCCGTTCGCGGTCATCGCCGCGCCGGGCGCCACCGACCACCCCCTGACGCGCGAATCCGTCGCGCTGATCTTCAAGCGCAAGCAGAACTACTGGGAAAGCGGCACCCGCATCCAGCCGGTCAACCTGCCGCCGGCCCACCCGCTGCGCCGCGCCTTCTCGCGCGTCATTCTCGGCCACGCGCCGGAAGCGCTGGAAGACTACTGGCGCGAGATGTATTTCCACGGCGTGCTGCCGCCGCACGTGCTGGCCTCGGAGGAGGCGGTCATCCTGTTCGTGCGGGCCACGCCGGGCGCGATCGGCTATGTCTCGACCTGCGTCCCACAACACGGGGTCTCGGTTGTCCTCACCGTCGGCGAAGTACCCACCTGTCCCAAATAGCCGGCCACTGCAAGATTGGTCGACAAGACTTGCAGGATGCGCGGTGGACAAGCGGGCCGCGCGGATCCTCAACGTCCCCGGCTTGATCCCTTAACACCTGTCATATCAATCGTTTGAGCGATTTTTCCAGTCGGGTTCGCCAGCTGGCACCGGTATTGCAGTTCCCTGCCTGTCGTGTGGCATCTGCCGCACATCATGCCAAGGAAGCCGATGCCCTCCCACCCTGCCGCGCGCCTGCCGACGATCGACACCCCGCCGGCGCTCCCGACCCTGCCGCCCACGTTGCGCAGCGTGGAACACGCCGTCCCCGCTGCGGGCGAGGCGGCCGACCAGTCGCGCTTTGAACTGTTCGAACATCTCGGCGGCAACCGGGCCACGGTCGAAGCCTTCATCAGCCAGTGTTTTGCGGAAAGCTTCGGCTCCCGCATCGAGGCCTTCATGCCGCGCCTGTTCAGCGTGCGCAACGAGGCAGGCGATCTCTGCGGGGCATTCGGCCTGCGCTCGGCCAGCCGCAACCTGTTTCTCGAACAATACCTCGACGCGCCGATAGAAAAAGTCATTGCGGCACGCGCCGGCAAACGCATCGAGCGTCACGTCATCGTCGAGGTCGGCCATTTCTCCGGGGCGTTTCCGGGTGCGGTCCGCGCCATGATCGGCCTGCTGACGGCACGCCTCCACCAGGAAGGCTACGAGTGGGTGGTGTTCACCGGCACGACGGGGCTGCGCAACGCCTTTTGCCGGCTGGGCCTGTTCCCCATCGACATCCAGGCAGCCACGGCCGACCGTATCCCGGCGGATGAACGCGCCGCCTGGGGACGCTACTACGACCACGCACCGCGCGTGCTGGTCGGCAACGTCCAGGCCGGCTACCGGGCCATGCGGCTGCCCGCGCCACCGCGCTGCTGCCTGGCCGGAGAACCGGCATGAGCCTGATTTTCGCAGCCCTGCAACGCCATGCGGCAAGCCATCCCGGCAAGGTGGCCCTGCAGGACGAACACGGTGCGCTCACCTATGGCGAACTGCCGGCTGAAATTGCAAGGCTGGTCAGCCTGCTGCGCGTAGCGGCCCCGCGCGCAGTCGCGATCCTCGCCGACAACGGCAAGGCCTGGGCACTGGCCGACCTGGCCGCGCACGTGGCAGGCGTCCCGAGCATTCCCTTGCCATTGTTTTTCTCGCCGGCCCAGCTGGCCCACGTACTCAGGACCGCTTCGATCGACCTGGTGCTGACCGACCAGCCCCAGCGGATGCTGGCGGCCTTGCCAACACCCAGCCTGTCCGTCGCAAGCTTTTGCGGCGCAGTGATGCAGGTACGGCTGCAGCCCGTCGAACCTGTTGCTGCCCTGCCCGCCGGCACGCACAAGATCACGTTCACGTCGGGGACGACGGGCGAACCGAAAGGCGTCTGCCTGGGATGGGACACGATGGAGACCGTCGCCGAGTCGCTGCGCATCGCCAGCGCGGCCCGACGCGACGACCGCCATCTTGGCCTGCTTCCGTTGAGCACCCTGCTGGAAAACATCGGCGGACTCTATACGCCGCTGCTGGCGGGCGCGACGATCTGCCTGCCGGGGCTGGCCTCGGTGGGGCTCTCCGGCAGTTCCGGGCTGGATGCCGGGCGCCTGCTGGACGCGCTGGGCGACTGGCACGCGAGCACCGCGATCATGGTCCCGCAGATGCTGCGGGAGATCGTCGCGGCGATCCAGGCGGGAACCGCCCTGCCGCATGGCCTGCGCTACCTGGCGGTCGGCGGCGCGCCGGTCGCGGTGCGGCTGATGGAGACGGCCCGTACGCTGGGCCTGCCCGTACACGAAGGCTATGGCTTGTCGGAATGCGCGTCCGTCGTTGCCGTCAACCGCCCCGACGACAGCCGGATCGGCAGTGTCGGCAAGCCCCTGCCGCATCTCGAACTCGCCTTCGCCGACGACGGCGAGATCCTGGTTCGCGGCCTCCGCTGGCGCGGCTATCTGGGCGAGGGTGACGCAGGGACCGAGCCGGACGTCATCGCCACGGGCGACCTCGGTTATCGGGACGCAGACGGTTTCCTGTTCATCACCGGGCGCAAGAAGAACCTGTTCGTCACCGCCTTCGGACGCAACGTCGCGCCGGAGTGGGTGGAAGGCGAGCTGGCGGCCGACCCGGCGATCGCCCAGGCCGCCTGCTTCGGCGAGGCCCGGCCGTTCAACTGCGCCGTCATCGTGCACCGTCCGGATATTCCGCAAGCAGCCATCGAAGCGGCGCTGGAGCAGGCCAATCGCAGACTGCCCGACTATGCCCGGATACGCGCCTGGATCCCCGCCGCGGAACCCTTCACCGCAGACAACGGGCTGTCGACGCCGAACGGCCGCCTGCGCCGCAGCGCCATCTTCGGGCGCTATGCCGCGCAGATCGACGCCTTGTATCCCTCCTGAACCCGAACCGGACCCCTATGGATTTCTACCCGCAACTCCAGCACGCCACCGCCGCCGAACGCGCGGCCCTGCTTTCGACGCCCCTGATCACGGCCGCCCTGTCGGGCCAGGTGAAGCGGCCGCACTACCTCGCCTTCCTCACCCGCGCCTTCCACCACGTCAAGCACACCGTTCCGCTGCTCATGGCCTGCGGCGCGCGCCTGACCGACCGCCAGGAATGGCTGCGCAGCGCGGTGGCCCACTACATCGAGGAAGAGCTCGGCCATCACGAATGGATCCTCAACGACATCGCCGCGGCCGGCGGCGATGCGGACGCCGTCCGCGACAGCCAGCCCGATTTCGATACCGGCGTGATGGTCGCCTACGCCTACGACACGGTGATGCGACGCAATCCGGTCGGCCTGTTCGGCATGGTGTACGTGCTCGAAGGCACCAGCGTCAGCCTCGCGTCGAATGCGGCGCGTGCGCTGCAGACTGCACTCGACCTTCCCGCCACCGCGTTCACCTACCTGAGCAGCCACGGCGCACTCGACGTCGAGCACATCGGCGATTTCGAGCGGCTGGTCAACCGGCTCGACACCGAGGACGAGCGCGACAGCGTCATGCAGAACGCCCGCGCCTTCTTCCGTCTCTACGGCAACGTTTTTCGCAGCATCGATCTTCAGGAGAACACATGAACATATCCGGCAGCACGGTTCTGATCACAGGTGCCAGCGGCGGCATCGGCGGCGCCATTGCGCGCGAACTCGCCTGGCGCGGCGCGTCGTTGATCCTCGTCAATCGCGACGGCGACCGGCTGGAGCGCCTCGCCACGGAACTCCGCGGTTCGGGCGGCAAGGTCCTGGCGCTGACCGGCGACATCGCGCAGCCCGGCATGCCCGCCTGCCTGATCGAGCAGGCACTCGAGCAGGCAGGCGCCATCGACATCCTGATCAATTGCGCAGGCGTACAGAACTTCGGATTCTTCGCCCAGGAGCGCGCCGCCGACACGGCCATGCTGTTTCAGGTCAACACCATTGCGCCGATCGCCCTGGTCAATGCCGTTCTGCCCCACATGCTGGCGCGCGGCACGGGAAAGATCGTCAACGTCGGATCGATCTTCGGGTCCATCGGCTTTCCCTGCTTCGCGTCCTATTCGGCCAGCAAGTTCGCATTGCGCGGTTTTTCCGAAGCGTTGCGGCGCGAGCTGGCGGGCAGCGGCGTCGGCGTGACCTACGTCGCCCCGCGTTTCACCAAGACCGCCTTCAACCGCAACGTGGTCGCGCGCATGGCAAACGCCCTGAAGATGAACCAGGACGAGCCGGAAAGCGTGGCCGCCAGCGTCATCGCCACCATCGAACGCGACGATCGCGAGCGCTACCTCGGCTGGCCCGAGAAGCTGTTCGTACGCATCAATTCGATCCTCCCGCGTCTGGTCGACCCGAGCCTGATCAAGCAGGCTGCCCTGATGCGCCCCTTCACCACCGAAGCCACCCGTTAATGCCAGCCACCCGGAGAACGACCATGTTCCGCACGTCCCTCGCCACGCTCGTCCTGTTCGCCAGCCTGAACGCAGCCAGCCTCGCCGCCACGCCCACGCTGGACGACGCCATCGCCGACCTCGGCCATCGCTGGGCGAAGGTGTCCTACCAGACACCCAAAGACGGCAAGGAAGCCGCCTTCGACACCCTGATCGCACATGCCCAGCAGGTGGCGCAGGCTTACCCCGGCCGGGCCGAGCCGATGATCTGGGAAGCCATCGTCCTCGCCAGCGCGGCCAAGGCCGACGGCGGCCTGGGTGCGCTGAGCAAGGTCAAGCAGGCGCGCACCCTGCTGTTGGCGGCCGAGAAGATCAATCCGACGGCGCTGAATGGCTCCGTCTACAACTCGCTGGGCAGCCTCTACGCCAAGGTCCCGGGATGGCCGATCGGATTCGGCGACAAACAGAAAGCGAAGGCCTATCTTGAAAAGGCGCTCGCCATCAACCCCGACGGCATCGACCCCAATTACTTCTACGCGGACCTGCTCGCCGACCAGGGCGATTATGTGCACGCAGCCGATCACCTGAAGCGCGCCCTGGCCGCGCCCGCCCGCCCCGGCCGCGAGGACGCCGATGCCGGCCGCCGCAAGGAAGTCCAGCAACTGCTGGACAGTCTGCGACAGAAGCATGGCGACCAGCTCGCCGGCAGATGACACGGCGCGCCGCGATGAACAAAACGGCCGACTGGCTCGACACATTCTGGTGCCTGGCCTTCGTCCTCGCCAGCCTGGGAGGGTGGCTGTGGCTGTACTGGGACATGACCTATCCCGCGCAGCAGCTGCTGTAGTCCCGCCTGCCTGCTACGTGCCGGCGCGCCGGCTGTCGAGGCTGACGATGAGCACGCCCGCCAGCACCAGCGCGGAACCGGCGACCTGCAAGAGCGACAGGCTCTCCTGCAGGAACACGTAGGCCATGAGGAGAGTGCTGACCGGCCCGATGGAGCCGATCAGCGACGTGTTGCCGGAACCGATACGACGGATGGCGTGCGACAGCAGGAACACCGGCAGCAGCGTGGAAAAGATCGCCATGGCCAGGGCGAGACCGGCCACCCGGGCCGGCACGTCGAGCGCCTGAAGCGGATGCGTGAACGCAAACTGCAGCAGGCTGGCCGTCGTCGCCACGATCATCGCGTAGGCCGTGAAGCGTGCCGCGCCGATCCGTGCGATGGCATGGCCCGCCCCCACCAGGTAGACGGAATAGGACAGGGTGCTGGCGAACACCAGCGAGGCGCCCAACACGATCCCGCCCTGCATCGTGCCCACGTCGTGGACAAACACCAGCGCAATCCCCGCATAGCACACGGCCATCGCAGCCATGACCCGCCCGCCGATGGCGCGCCGGTACAGCAGTGCCGACAGGATCACCGTCATCGTCGGATACAGGAACAGGATCAGCCGCTCAAGGCCGGCGGAGAGCGTTTGCAGTCCGAGAAAATCCAGCAGGCTGGACAGGTAATAGCCGACCAGGCCCAGCACCAGCACGAGAAACCGGTCATGCCGGCTGAGCGGTTCGGCATGCTGGCGTCGGACCCACAGCGCCACGCCGATGAAGAACGGCACCGAGAACGCCATGCGCAAGGCCAGCAGCGTCACTGCATCGACGCGGTCGAGGTAGGCCAGCTTGACGAGGATGGCCTTGGCCGAAAAACCCACCGCGGCGAGCAGCGCAAAGATCACGCCGACCAGCGCATCCTGATTGAGTAATCCAGCTTGTGAAGTATTTGCCATGTTCAGGACCCTGAGGGGTCGGCGGGTCGACGGCAAACGGAGGCAAGGCGGTCAGACCCGCAGTGCCCCGTGATGAAATTTAAGTTAAGCGTGGAGCGGACTGCGGCACAGGGAGGACCCTAGCCACAGTCGCTTGGTGAAAGATGGTGCGGAAATGACGTGTTGCACGTTCATGGACGTGGAGCCTACCGGGGCGAATTGGCCGGGTCAATGGAAACGTCCGGGCGGGACGTTTCCATATGGCCGGTCTCACACCTGGGGATGCGCGCGCTCACGCTTGCTGTGCAGCTTGTTGAGCGCATGCAGATAGGCCTTGGCCGAGGCCACCACGATGTCGGTGTCGGCGCCCTGCCCGTTCACCACGCGTCCATCCTGCGCCAGCCGCACCGTCACCTCGCCCTGCGCATCGGTGCCGCTGGTGATGTTGTTGACCGAATAGAGCAGTAGGTCCGCTCCGCTGTGGACCACCGATTCGAGCGCCTTGAAGGTGGCGTCGACCGGGCCCGAGCCCTGGCCGTCGGCCTGCCATTCGGCGCCGTCGTCAGTGAAGACGAGCTGCGCGCGTGGAATCTCGCCGGTCTCCGAACACACCTTCATCGATACCAGCTTGAAGCGTTCATGCTCGGCGGCATAGCCTTCGTCGGACACCAGTGCCTGCAGGTCCTCGTCGAAGATCTCGCGCTTCTTGTCGGCCAGGTCCTTGAAGCGGGCGAATGCGGCGTTGAGCGCCTCTTCGGTTTCCAGAACGATGCCGAGTTCGGCGAGCTTGCTCTTGAATGCGGCGCGGCCCGAGAGCTTGCCGAGCGTCAGGCGGTTGGCATTCCAGCCGACATCCTCGGCCCGCATGATTTCGTAGGTCTCGCGGTGCTTGAGGACGCCATCCTGGTGGATGCCGGATTCGTGGGCGAAGGCATTGGCGCCGACGATGGCCTTGTTCGGCTGCACCGGATAGCCGGTGATGGTGGAAACCAGCTTGGAGGCCGGCACGATCTGCGTCGCGTCGATGCGCGTGTCGCAGTGGAACACGTCCTTGCGGGTGCGCACCGCCATCACGATTTCCTCCAGCGAGGCGTTGCCTGCGCGCTCGCCGAGGCCGTTGATGGTGCACTCGACCTGGCGCGCGCCATTCATCACCGCGGCGAGCGAGTTGGCCACCGCCATGCCGAGGTCGTTGTGGCAATGGGTCGACCAGATGACCTTGTCGGAGCCGGGCACGCGCTCGATCAGCTGCTTCATGCGCTCGCCCCACAAGGCCGGGATGCTGTAGCCGACCGTGTCGGGCACGTTGATGGTCTTGGCGCCGGCCTTGATCACTTCGTCGAAGATGCGGACGAGGAAATCCATGTCGGAACGCACCGCGTCCTCGGCCGAAAATTCGACGTCGTCGGTGTATTCGAGCGCGAGCTTCACGGCCTTGACCGCCGCCTCGACCACCTGGTCCGGCTGCATGCGCAGCTTCTTCTCCATGTGGATCGGGCTGGTGGCGATGAAGGTGTGGATGCGGCCCGACTTGGCTGGCTTGATCGCGCCGCCCGCCGCGTGGATGTCGCGTTCGTTGGCGCGCGCCAGCGAACACACGGTCGAGTTGTGGATCGTTTCGGCAATCGTGCGGATCGCGTCAGCATCGCCCGGGCTGGCGGCGGCGAATCCCGCCTCGATCACGTCGACGCCCAGTTTTTCCAACTGGCGCGCGATACGGACTTTCTCGTCCTTGGTCATCGAAGCGCCCGGGCTTTGCTCGCCGTCGCGCAAGGTGGTGTCGAAAATAAACAAACGGTCATTCATGGCAGGCTCCATGGAGGGTCGGCGCCGATTTCGATGTCGTCTCGGACCGACGCATTATATAGGGGTTGCCGCGAGAAGCAGGCGGCGCGGGGTACTGCAGGGGGAGGAGGTTCAGTATGTGCGCGCGACGCGCAGCAGCAGGCTGCCGAACAGGACGTTCGACAGGCAGAGGAGATAGGACGGGTGCGACTGGTTAGACATGGCCCAGATTCTATCTATTTTTCGCCACCCTGCAAGGGGGCAGCCGACTCGGCCATTTTTTTGTGGCGAATCCGCTGCAGCAGCGCGTCGACATACCCAGACAGTCCATACAGCAGGAACACGACGAACAGCACTTCGGGCGGGCTGGTCGACACCAGGATGAAGGCCAGTACGATCAAGAGGATGACGAAGAACGGCACGCTCTTCCTGAGGTTGATCTCCTTGCCGCTGTAATAGCGGAAGTTGCTGACCATGGTGAGGCCGCCGAATAACGCGATCACGGCAGCCAGCCAGCGTATGTCGTGGCCCGCGATGCCATACTCGACCATCACCCAGACGAAGCCGGCGACCAGGGCCGCGGCCGCGGGACTGGGCAGCCCCTGGAAGAAGCGCTTGTCGGTGACGGTGTCGATCTGCGTGTTGAAGCGCGCCAGCCGCAACGCCGCGCCCGAGCAATAGACGAAGGCGGCGATCCAGCCGAACTTGCCCATGCCCTGCAGGGCGAATTCGTAGATCACCAGTGCCGGCGCCACACCGAACGACACCATGTCGGACAGGCTGTCATATTCGGCGCCGAAGGCGCTCTGGGTATGCGTCATGCGGGCGACGCGGCCATCGAGGCCGTCGAGCACCATGGCGATGAAAATCGCCACCGCCGCAAGTTCGAAGCGGCCGTTCATCGCCTGCACGATCGCGAAGAAGCCGGCGAACAGTGCGCCGGTGGTGAACAGGTTGGGCAGCAGATAGATGCCGCGGTCACGCATCCGGGAGCGCTTCGATTCGGTTTTTCGGTGATGGAAGTCGAGCATGGAAAGGACTGAGGCGCATTCGCCCGCGTTACCAGCGAGCCAGTATGGTACGCCCGCCCGTGACTTTTTGCCCGATCGAGACTTCGGCACGCGCCGTCGTCGGCAGATAGACGTCGACCCGCGAGCCGAAGCGGATGAAACCGTAGCGCTGGCCGCGCACCAGCTTGTCGCCGGTGCGTACGTAGCACAGGATGCGCCGCGCGATCAGGCCGGCAATCTGCACCGAGGTGACGTCGCCACGTGAAGTCTGGATCCAGATCGCGTTGCGTTCGTTTTCGGTGGACGCCTTGTCGAGGTCGGCGTTGACGAAGCTGCCGGGCATGTACCAGAGCCCCTTGATCTCGCCGTCGACCGGACTCTTGTTGGAATGCACGTTGAACACGTTCATGAACACGCTGATTTTCAACGCATCACGTTCCAGGTAGGAATCGCGCACCTTTTCCACCGAGACGATACGTCCATCTGCGGGCGAGATCACCGCGTCGGCGTCGGCCGGCGGCACGCGCGTCGGATCACGGAAGAACTGCAGCGCGAACACCGCCCAGATCCAGAACGGAATCGACCACCAGCCGATGAGCCAGGTTGCGATGAGAGCGGCCGCAAACGCGGCCAGGAGGACCAGCCAGCCCTCGCGGGCGATAAGGGGATGGGACATGTGAGTGAGGGGTAAGGCTGAAGAGCGAGGAGAAAGGGGTGAGGCGCGCGGGTTCAATCACCCTCACGCCTCACCCCTCACCCCGCACGCATTTAGTTCTTGGATTGATCGACCAGCTTGTTCTTGCTGATCCACGGCATCATCGCGCGCAGCTTGGCGCCGACGACCTCGATCGGGTGCTCGGCGTTCAGGCGGCGACGGGCGGTCATCTCGGGGTAGTTGGTGCGGCCTTCGAGGATGAACTGCTTGGCGTAGTTGCCGTTCTGGATGTTGTCGAGGCATTCCTTCATCGCGGCCTTGGACTGCGCGTTGATGACCTTGGGGCCGGTCACGTATTCGCCGTATTCCGCGTTGTTGGAGATCGAGTAGTTCATGTTGGCGATGCCGCCTTCGTACATC